>JAIENH010000250.1 GCA_019751475.1 Cyclobacteriaceae bacterium | reverse complement strand
CCGTCACGCTGAAAGACTGGTTGATTAAAAACAAAAAAGCAGGTACGATAAAACTATTTGGCACCCCTGCGGAAGAGGGCGGCTCCGCCAAAGTCTATATGGTGCGCGATGGATTATTCAAAGATGTGGATGTAGTACTGCACTGGCACCCCTCCAGTGAGAACGATGCAAGTCCTGAGTCGTGCCTTGCCATCAAACAAACCATTTTTAAGTTTTATGGTCGTTCCGCACACGCAGCGGCTGCACCTCAGGCAGGCCGCTCCGCACTTGACGGACTGGAGGCTATGAATTACATGGTCAACCTGATGCGCGAGCATGTACCGCAAGAAGCCCGTATTCATTATGTCATTAACAAAGGCGGCCTGGCGGCCAACGTTGTACCCGACTACGCAGAAGCGGAATACATGGTGCGGCATCCGGATGCCCGCATGGTGGAAGAAATCTGGGGCCGCATTGTGAAGGCAGCCGAGGGCGCAGCGAGCGGCACAGAGACCACGATGAAATACGAAGTTATCTCTGGTTCGTACAATCTTGTGCCTAACGAGACGCTCGCCCGACTGATGTACAATAACTTGAAAATTGTGGGTGGAGTGAACTATACTCCTGCTGAAGTTGAATTTGGAAAGAAGTTGCAAAGCACGTTAAACACCAAAGCGCCTCCACTCGAATCCGCTACGCAAGTGCAGCCCTTCAAGACAGGTGGTTTCTTCCCTGCATCCACAGATGTCGGTGATATAACTTGGGTGGTGCCTACAGCTGGGCTGGGCGTGGCAACCTGGGTGCCCGGTGTGCCCGCACACTCGTGGCAGGCAGTTGCTTCAGGTGGATCAAGTATTGGGTTTAAGGCTATGAACAATGCAGCCAAGACCATTGCCATGACTGGAATTGATTTGTTCACCAATCCTTCCATCATCGATAAAGCAAAGAAAGAGTTGGCCACTTTTGTCGGGCCAGATTTTACGTATAAGTCAATGATTGGCGATCGAAAACCTCCGTTAGATTTTCGAAAAGGAAAACAGTAGGCTAAAAAAAATGGACATCGTTCAGTGTCCATTTTTTATTTTGTTTGAATTCTATCCTCCGGTGAACAGCTTGGCGATGTCGTTGTAAAACACGAAGACCATCAACACCAACAAGATGGCCATTCCAATTTTTAGGGCTGTTTCAAATACTTTTTCATTTGGCTCGCGGCCACTGATCATTTCATACAACAAAAACATAACGTAACCACCATCGAGACCGGGGATCGGCAACAGGTTCATAAACGCCAGCACCATGGAGAGAAGACCTGTCATTCGCCAGAAGCGCTCCCAATCCCACTCTGCGCCAAAAGCCTGCGCCATACCGATGGGACCTGAAAGTGATTTCGTAAATGAAATCTCACCTGTAAAAATCTTTTTGAAGGCCTTAAGCTGAACGAAAATTACTCCAAAGGCCCGCTCGGTACCGAGCAACATGGATTGTCCTAATCCATAATGAATGTAGGCCAAATCCTTTTTATCCAACCCTATGGGTGCAAAACCAATCACATCCTTGCCTTTGAAATCCTCGCGGAAAGCCAACACCTCTTCACCTCTTTTTACTTTGAATGAAATAGAATCACGCGGGCCGCTTTTCACGATTTTAATTACCTCATCCTGATAATGAATCGGGTTGTTGTCAATTTCCTGAAAGACATCGCCCGCCTTAAGTCCGACTTTATCAGCAATACTTCCGGGAGAAATAAAAGCAACCACAGCAGGAATGCGGGGAGCAATGAATGAGCCCGCTGCATTTTTGTTGTTAAAATTCTCAATAAAGTTTCCCGGGATATCAATGCGCACTTCTTTTCCATCGCGCAACACCGTGTAGTATGAGCCATGTGACAAAAGCACATCCGGTTTCATCATATCTTGAAAGTCGGTGAAGCTTTGTCCATTGATGTTCACCAATTGATCGCCCGTTTTTAGACCAACTTGCTCACCTAACTCCATAGCATGAATACCACCATGCGTGTTGACGTATTCTTTCGGAATATAGGTATCCCCTAAAAAGTAGGTGAGTCCAATAAAAATAAGAACGCCTACAATCACATTAACGATAATGCCTCCCAGCATAACGATGAGTCGTTGCCAGGGCTTCTTCGAACGGAACTCCCACTCCTGTGCCGGGGCTTTCATGGCTTCTTTGTCCATGCTCTCGTCCACCATGCCAGCTATTTTTACATAACCACCCAACGGAAACCAACCAATACCAAACTCTGTATCACCCTTCTTGTATTTGATCAACGAAAAATTCATCATGTTGGCCATGGGGAACAGAAAATCGAAGAAGAGATAAAACTTCTCCACCCGAATATTGAACATGCGGGCCGTGATGTAGTGACCCCACTCATGCACTACGATCAAAATAGAAAGGCTCAACAGAAGTTGGGCCGTCATAATCATTCCCTCCATACGTTATCTCGTTGATTTAATTTTTTAATGCTCCTTTTTATCAGCCGATCAATTCCGCAGCCCTGATTCTTGTCTCTTGGTCAGTTTGCACATAGTCATCCAGGCTTGGCTTTGCCACATAACTCATTTTATTCATGCATTGTTCCACCACTTCACTCATCTGCAAAAAACCCAGCCTGTCTTTCAAAAACTGCTCCACCACTACTTCGTTGGCTGCATTTAGCACGCAGGGCATGTTTCCTCCTTTGCCCAGCGCTTGAAAAGCGAGCGCAAGATTACGAAAAGTTTCGGTATCAGGCGGCTCAAACGTGAGAGCGGGATAAGCGGCAAAATCAAAGCGTGGAAACGTACTTGCCAAGCGTTGCGGATACCCCAGCGCAAACTGAATGGGTAAACGCATGTCGGGCAAGCCGAGTTGCGCTTTTATAGAACTATCTTCAAACTGCACCAGCGAATGAATTATTGATTGCGGATGTACTACCACGTCCACCTGGTCGGGTCGTAACCCAAAAAGCCATTTGGCTTCAATGACCTCCAGTCCCTTATTCATGAGCGTAGCCGAATCGATAGTGACTTTAGCTCCCATTGTCCAGTTTGGGTGCTTCAAAGCCTCGGCCTTGGTAACATGAGCGAGTGCTTCTCTCTTTTTTCCCCGAAAGGGCCCGCCCGAGGCCGTGAGGATTATTTTTTCGATGCGATTATGAAATTCACCCACCAGGCATTGAAAGATGGCGGAATGTTCGGAGTCAACCGGAAGAATGTTGACATCTTTTTCCCGTGCTAACGTTGTGATCAGATCACCGGCCACCACCAATGTTTCCTTGTTGGCGAGCGCAATGGTCTTTCCAGCCTCAATGGCTTTCATGGTCGGCTTCAAGCCGGAATAGCCTACGAGAGCAGTCAGCACCAGGTCAATGGTGTCCATTTGAACAGCAGAAGCCAGGGCGTTTTCTCCCGCAAAAACTTTTATATTGAGAGGTAGCAGGGCCATTTTCACTTTCATGTAGTGGTCTTCGTTGGCTATGACCACCGCATTAGGCTTGAACTTGGTGGCCTGCTCAATCAATAGGTCAGCATTGTTTTGAGCCGTGAGCAACTCCACCTCAAATTGTTCGGGGTGCGATTGAATCACCTCTAATGCCTGCGTGCCAATGGAGCCGGTAGAACCGAGAATCGCGATGTGCTTTTTTGAATTCAAGATTTTAAATAAAGAGAATTAGCGGAGAGGGGAAAATTTTCATAAGCGAATTCTAAAAAAATTATAGAACGAAATCGCTATCAAGTTTAGTAATCTGACTTTTCAACTTTGGAAGATCATGCTTTACCACTTGCCATACAAGAGGCAGGTCAATTCCAAAATACTCATGTATTACTTTGTTTCTCATGCCTGCAATCTTTCTCCATTCAATATCTGTGTATTTATCCCGTAAGGGTTGACTTATTTTCTTGCTCGCCTCACCAATAATCTGAATGTTGCGAATTACTGCATCTTGTATCATAAAATGAGTCATAAACTCCTGCTCAGAAACATTATTCGTGTAACTCTCAATACGATCAATAGCATCTAAAATATGAATTATAAAAAGTTTATCGCTTTTCATCGGAAATGATCTTCACATCTTTCTCAACGAATAATTTCATATAAGGATGAAGCGACCGTTCGGTTACGATATCCACCTTCACCCCTAACGCATCTGAAATTTGCTGCTCTATCCCTATCAGATCCAGTAAAGAAAAGCGCACATCTGGATTCATGTAAATCAGAATATCCAAATCACTTGTTGGCTTTTCTTCATTTCTCGCATACGATCCAAATATGCCAATCTTAGAAGGTCGGAGGGACTTAAGATGATGAATTACAATTTCCCTTTGTGCTTCGTTTATCATAAAGCAAACTTAACCAATTCATCTGCAATTTTTCTATCGTTACTCAGCCGGGGTACTTTGTTCTGTCCACCCAGTTTTCCCTGTGATTTCATGTAGTCAATAAATGACTGCGGCTTTAGCGATCGCAGCACCAACGTCCGTAAGATGCTGCCAGTAATTAAATCATCGTAGTAAACATTTAAATCGCGGAGGTGTTGATCTAATTTCAATGAGAATGCCTCTATGTCTTTTGGCGCACGAGCAAACTCTACAAACCATTCGTGGTGCGGCATGCCCTCGGCCGGAGACACGTTGGGCGCCACCGTAAACTCCACTAACTCCACTTCTGGAAATTGTTGCATGGTCAATTTCATTGCCTTTTCCACTTCTTCGCCAATCACGTGCTCACCAAAGGCCGAGATAAAATGCTTGATGCGCCCAGTGACTACGAGGCGATACGGATCTTTCGAAACAAATTTCACCGTATCACCAATTGAGTAACCCCAGAGACCGGCATTGGTGTTGATCACCAGGGCATAGTTCTTCCCGACTTCTACTTCACTGATCGTGAGCCTTCGTGGTTTTTCGGAGTAATACTCTTCAGCCGGAATAAATTCATAAAATATTCCTGTATTCAATAGCAGCAACAAACCTGGCTCACGCTGCGAATCCTGGTACGCAATGAATCCCTCCGAGGCCGGGTACATTTCAATCGAATCGATTTTCTTGCCGATGGACTCAAACAGGCGCGCCCGGTATGGCTCAAAGTTCACACCACCGTAAGCGAACAATGAGAATTGAGAAAATACATCTTTTATTTTTTTCCCCGTGCGTGCTTGTATCCGGTCAAAATACATTTGTACCCAAGGCGGAATGCCAGAGATCAACGTCATGTTGGCTTGCAGTGTCTCATCAATTATTTTTTCGAGCTTGGCTTCCCAATCTTCAATGATGTTGGTGTCATAGCTGGGCTTTTGGTTGCTCCGCAGATAGCCCGGCACGTGGTGATTGACGATGCCTGACAAACGACCCGTTTTAATGCCGGCTTTCTCATCAAGTTCGGGACTGCCTGAAAGAAAAATCAAATCGCCATCTACAAATGAAGCATTGCCTGTTTCATGAATATAACTCAGCAAGGCGTTGCGCGCGCTGTTGATGTGATTGGGAATGCTGGCTTTTGAAATAGGTATGTACTTGGTGCCAGAGGTAGTGCCGGAGGTCTTTGCAAAATAAATTGGCTTACCCGGCCACAACACATTCTCTTCCCCGGCCACCACGCGCTCCACGTAGGGCTTTAATATTTCATAGTCGCGAATAGGCACTTGCTTGGCAAAATCTGCCGGAGTGCGGATATCCGAAAAGCCATGATCACGTCCAAACGCAGTGTCCTTTGCCTGGCGGATGAGTTCTTCAAAAACCTGCTGCTGATACCAGGCAGGCCGCTGCGTCCATTCCCTTGTCTGACGGGCCATGTATGCTGCAAAAGGCCTGGCAAGGAGTGATCGGATACCCATTTAAAAATAAAGTTACCGCAAAGGTGGGCACCAATCGGAACTTAATAAAATCGATGCCGTTTTATATTTGTGCCAAAATGATCGCATCATGGGAAATACGCTAAGAACAATCGTCATTGGATTTATAGCTGGGCTTGCCGGGGCCTACGTATTCTTTCAGTTTCAAAAAGAAAAATCAACAAACGATGCCCTTCCGGCCAACTACAACGCAACTTCCTACGAACCAACGGAAACGTATAAGCCCACGGTGGTAATGCCCTCCTCGGCATCCAGCCTCGATAAAGTTGATTTTAGCGAAGCAGCCTCCAAGACAATCCCCAGCGTGGTGTACATCAACAGCATATCGCAAAGCGGGGCATCGTATTCGTATTGGGATCTGCTCTTTGGCGGCAGCGGTCAGCAAACACAGGTGAGCAGCGGCTCGGGTGTA
>JAIENH010000500.1 GCA_019751475.1 Cyclobacteriaceae bacterium | reverse complement strand
TGTAGAATTGCTGCCACCCGGATGGGAAGTGCTCATCTCATCAGACAAACGAAAGATAAGAGTCTATGCCGTTGACTTTGCAGGACTTGAAAAGATCACGTTACAGGATTTCAGTGTTGTTACTACAGCCCTGGAATCAGAGGAAAAGATGAAAAAGCTCGGAAGAAACAGCATCGGTTCGGTGATGACGCTTGAACAAAATAAGGTGACGCAAAAAAGTATGAAGTACACATTTCCGGGTGACCAGATTTTTCTTACCGCCAAAGGTGGTGTGGGTTTATTCCGCGACAAACTCTATCCTGAATTGACTGCGGTGCTGGGACTCACCTTTAGGGATCGCTACCGCAGACCCAATATTCGCCCTTCTATATCGTACAACTATATGTTTTTTGCGGAACGCTCCACCGAAGGATTTGCCATGAACACCAATTCATTTTTGAGCGGCTCCTTTGAATTTAATTCCAACAAAAAAGAAAGCACTCCCAGTTGGTCAGGCATTGGAGTGGGATGGTTGATGCGAAGAAACGGTGATTACTTCACAGGAAATACAGCCAAATTCTTCATTACACAAACCCTTCCCAACTCTCGATTACAACTCGTGCCGGAGTTTTACCTAACGGACGATCTGAAGAAATTCGCTTTTGGCGTGGGAATGAAGTTCTCGTTTTAGCGAATAACAATCGTACTCCAAATCTTTTCAACAAATAATCATGCGACTCTAGGCAGCAGCCGCTACTTTTGCAGTATGGCGGTTGCTGCTATTTCTGCCGGTGAGAAAAGACTCTTTGATTGGGCATTGGGGCTGGGCATTTTCACCATTGTCTACAACCTGGCCGAAGGCATTGTGGCCACGTGGTTTGGTTTTGAAGACGAAACCCTGGCTCTATTCGGCTTTGGCGTGGACAGTTTCATTGAAATGATTTCGGGTTTTGGTATCGTGTACATGGTGCTACGCATACGCAAGCACCCCGAGAGTCACCGCAGTGATTTTGAAAAGACAGCTCTTCGCATCACGGGTTGGTCCTTTTACATCCTTGTAGCCGGGTTGATCATCTCCGCCATCATCAATTTAGTTGTAGGCCGGGTGCCGGTCACCACGTTTTGGGGTGTGGTGATTTCGGGGGTGTCAATCGTGGTGATGCTGGTGCTGATTTACGGAAAGATAAAAACAGGAAAAGCGCTTCGATCCGATGCGATACTAGCCGATGCAAATTGCACGAAGGTTTGCATCTACATGTCGTGCATTCTGCTGGCCTCCAGTGCCGTGTATGAGTTCACGCATTTTGCCTACGCGGACACTATTGGCACACTGGGGCTCGCGTGGTTTTCATACCAGGAAGGCAAAGAGTGCTTTGAAAAAGCCCGCAACAATTCGCACTGCGGGTGCGATCACTAATCCCGGTAACGGAATTTTAACACCAACATAAGTGCAGCCAGCACCATGGTGACACTATTGGCGGCAATAACCGGCACATCGTTCCTCAACAAACCATACGTGAGCCAAAGCCCGGTGCCTGTAAAGAAGATCAGAAACATGACGAGAGAAAGGTCTTTGGCCGACCTGCTTTGATACGTCTTAATTACTTGTGGTATAAATGCGATGGTGGTGAGTGTGCCGGCCAGCAGCCCCAGGATTTTGGTTGGTTCCATTCCTTCAAAGGTAGGGAGTTAGAACCAAATCGCAGGATGTGCCTGCCCCCTCAACCAGGACAAACGCATCTTTATTTTGAACCACATAGGAGGAGAAACATAGCTTTTTGCAAAACGTCTATGTGAACTATGTGCCTATGTGTTTGAGTATTATGACGCAATAGAACTTATGACAATTCAGATGCGACCGCCTCAATATCAAATATCTGATTTCTTCAGCTTGAAATAGGAGAAGTAATTGAATAAGAACGTCCAGACGGTAGCAATGGCGATGGAGCCAATCGTTACGTAGTCGCGTATCTCTTGAAAGGCATAACGCGCAAACGGCATCGGCACCAAATTCATAATTGATTCCAGCGGAAAGTAGGGTATGATTCGTGGAAGGAAGTTGTCAATATTTTCCTTGATAATGAGTTCGATCAAGTATGAATTCAACAACAAAATGATCGTCAGTCCGGAGCGCTGAATTAAAATGCCCAGCATGAGGGCAAACGAGAGAAACGCAAATACTTCAAGAAAGTAGGCCGGATAAAAACCGATGCCCGTAAACCCGTACGGATAATCGAACTGGGGAGAATAAATCATGCCCGTGATGGAGGCGATGACAAAAACCAGCACCATGCTCAAACCCGCCAACACCAGGTTGGTAAGCATTTTTGAAATCAGAAATTGCTCGCGGCTAAGACCATCAATAATATTTTGACGGATGGTGCGGTAGGTAAATTCATTGGTGATGGAGATGACCACCATGATGGCAATACCGATTTTCAGTAATCCCGAGGCCCACGCCAGGTTTTGCCACACGTCAGGAAAATGATACAACGGAATACGATTGATATTAATACTCTGACCGAACCCCTCGATGGTGCGCGCCAGCCACTTTAAAAACTCCATGCCGCTGGCAGCCCCTGTCACCAAGGTGAAGAAGTACAGTCCGCAGATGATCCAAAACGTGCGGTAGTCAACGAGTTTCTTCAGGTCAATTTTTAACAAGTGCAGCATGATCGGCTTCGGCTAAAATTTCCAAAAACTGTTTCTCCAGACTTTTCTTTTGCGTCACCAGGTGGGTGGCTACAATGCCTTTCTCAAATAAGTAACGGTTCAACTCCAGGCTATGGAAGCCATCTCTCATCTTCACTACATAGTGCCCGTTGTCTTTCTTCACTGACTGAGCACCGGCAAAAGAACTCAATATCAACGGCAGGTCATCGTGAAAGGCTACAACCTCCACCGTCTCTTCACCCCGCCCTACTTCATCTACCGGACCGGTGTGCACGAGGTGGCCTTTGCGAAGAATGGAGAAGTGTGTGCATACTTTCTGCACTTCATCCAGCAAGTGACTGGCAAGAATAATGGTCTTGCCATCATTCGCAATACGCTTGATGATCTCACGAATCTCCGCGATACCCATCGGATCAAGGCCGTTGGTCGGTTCATCCAGAACTGAACTACCTTCGGCTAAAAGCCGAAGGGTTTAGTATCGGCTAAAGCCGACTGAAGCAATGCACATAGACTCGGAAATCATTCGGGAGAAAATCGCTGAGTCATCTAGTGTTCGCTTCATACAAAATTATTAAACTAAAGTCTTCGCCTAAAGGCGAGGGATTTTCCCCCAGATACAGACATTAAAACGATAGGATCGTTAAGCAAAGCAGACGCAATGGCCAACCGTTGCTTCATGCCAAGCGAATACGTTTTATACTTGTCGTCCTTCCGCCCGGAGAGCTCTACTAGTTCCAATACTTTGGGAATGTTTGTAACAGGCGCCTCTTTGATCATCGCCATCAGCTCCAGGTTTTTCTGTCCGCTGAGATAAGGATAAAAGATTGGGTGCTCCAACACCGCCCCGATTTTCTTTCGCATCAAGTGCGTGGGTAATTGGCCAAACCACGAAAAGCTGCCTGATGTTGGATTCACCACACCCATGAGCATACCGAGCGTAGTGGTTTTGCCGCTGCCATTGGGGCCGAGCATACCAAACACCTGGCCGCGTTTCACTTCAAGGTCAATGTTGTTGACGGCACAGAGCTTCCCGAAATTTTTGGTCAGCTTCTGGATGGACAGTACTGTTTCCAACGTGTATTAATTATGGTCAGGATCGTCTTCGCCTTCCTCTTTTTTCTTTTTCTTCTTGCCATCAGCAAAGTCTTTGATCTTTTGGCCGATGTCGGTACTGCCGTCAATCATGGAGAAGAGGCTCCCCGCTTTACTTACGTCTATTGTGCCGATCATATCTAAGACAAACAAGCTGGTGGAATCATTTACCAACACTACCGTGCCGGGCGAAGATCCTTTCTTATCATTCAGGTATACATCCAGGTTGCGGCCCTGGTAGCGGCTGGTCATGATCGGTTCATACGATTCCTGGCGATATTCAGCAAGAAGTTTTTTGTACTCATTGCCCGAAAATTTCTCCGGGGTCTTGTTAATCATCAGAAACTTAAGCTTCTCGATGTCTTTGATCATCGCATCAAATTCCTTGTTGTCGCTTTGGTTGAGCATGCGCAAGGTGTTCTTGTAGAAGTAAAGCGACAGCGACCCCTCAAATCTCGACTGCAAAGCCATCGTGGTCTTTGATTGAGCTTTCAATTGCATAAAGCAAGAAAGCAAGACTGCCAGCAGCGCGACACGTTTCATAAATTGGGTGGATTTGAATTTAGTTACCGGTCGAGTGTGATGAGGCGATTGTTTCCATTCTTGAAGATGGACGGGTCAATGTATCCCTTCAACTCAATAGCCACCACTTCTCTTGACTCTTCCACTAATACGAAGTATCGGTCTTTCTTGTTGTCATCCAGGCGATGAAAAAATGAAACTACTTCACCTTTGTCGCGCACAGTAGCCATGACTTCAAACTTATCTTTTGCCAGGTATCCCTTAAACCCATTCACGGACAGTTTCTGCTTGGCAAATTCATCTTTAGGTATCACTATGAATCGCACGTGATTGATGTCGCGGGCCATCGCGCGCAGAGAAGGATCATCAGACAACGCAATGCGAAGAGCCGTGCGGCACAAAAAGCCACTCAGGCTAAAGGCGTGAACATTTTCGCGATCTGCAAAATGATCGCGAAGCGCCTGAAAACTTTTGCTTTGTGCTGATAACGTCAGCGCACCCGCCAGAACTATCAGAGAGAGAAGTGTTGCTTTTTTCATGTGCTAATATTTACTTTTTAATGGTCACATGGAATGCCCAGGCTTAATTATAAACTCTGTGATGAGCCTTGCTGATTGGCATTTCATACTACGTGGGAATTGGGTTATAAAAAAATAGCTGCCCCGCTTGTAGCAGGGCAGCTTTCTATGACTGCTTAGTCCTCGTCCTCATTTTTCTTGCCCTTGTCACCTTTGTCCATCTTCTTGAGTTGGTCAAGACCATCGATGTCCATCTTGCTGCCGATCTTTCCGATCTGCTTCAGGTCGATCTCACCGAAGAGGCTAAGCACCATAAAATCTTCATTACCTCCAGCCACCATCACCAACTCGCTGATGGTGCCGGCCTTCACTTCTTTTATGAAGAACTTCATGTCTTTGTCTTTGTCGCGCACGGACATCAATTCTTCATATTCTTTTGGCACCAATCCAAGAGCTTCTTTGTAAAGCTCACGCGAGTTGCGGGCTTCTTCTTTGGCCAACACGCGCAAACCTTTCAGTTTGCTGATGGCGTTAAGCACTTCCTGGTCTTCCTGATTTTTCACCTCCATATTTGTAAAGAGGTTAAACATCTTGCCACTCACCGTCACCTGGGTGAAGGTCTCATCATCCTGGTATTTGTTGAAAAACTTCGAGATCGCATCGCCCTGGGCCCACACCATCCCTGACATCATCACCAGTACACCGGCCAACATTAACTTTTTCATATTCATTTGTGATTAAAATTTTTTAATTCTTTTTTAGATCGCTGCTTTTTCTGTCTCTGACTTGGTCTGAATTTTCCGTTCTGCTTCATTAAACACTTTCATCTTTCCTGCTTCGCGCTTGGCTTTTCCAAAACTGTTTGAAATCAGCATCAACGATTTCTTGGTTTCTTCAAAAGCCATCTGCGGATCGGTATAGGTATCCTGTAGTTCCTGCGGGTATGATTTCCGGATCTCTTGCCGCACGAAGTAAGTAGCCATCACCACCACCACAAGGCCTGCTGCTATCCGCGCTACATTTCTGAAACTCACCATGTGGATGATCTTTCCTCCTTGACGCTGACGCAACTGCTTTGTTACACCTTGTTCAAAATTTTCTTGTAACGTCCTATTTTTTTCTGCTGCGAAGTATTGAAACAAAGCCGCAGTCTCACGGAGTGACTCATCAGCCTGTCCGTGTTGAAAGAAATTTTTCAATTGTTGCTCCTCTTCCAGCGAAGTCTCACATCGCCAGTATTTTTCGAGCAACTCTTCTACCTGTTTAGAGTCCATACGCATTAATTTTTTGGAGTTTCTCACGCACGGTATTGCGCGCCCGAAACAAATTCACCTTCACCTGACTCATATCAATTTCTAAAATTTCTACGATCTCCTGGTAGCTGTATCCCTCAATGTCGCGCAGGTGCATGACCTGCCGTTGCTTTTCGGGTAATACCGCCATGAGATCTTCTATTCG
>JAIENH010000462.1 GCA_019751475.1 Cyclobacteriaceae bacterium | reverse complement strand
TGAAAAAGTCAACCTCCAGTTGTAAGAAATCAACTTCTACTCGTGAAAAACTCAGACTCCAGTTGTAAAAAGTCAACAAGCCCAGGCGAGAGTATCCCTGATCAACAGTTAAAAAAGATTTCCAAGACTTGGAAGGTGACTTCCGTAACATTAGGCGGAACTCAACAAACAAATTATACTAATTTTCAATTGACTGCCTCTGGCACAGCTGGTTCTACTACATTTGGCTACAGCACAACTGGGAGACCTGCATTGAGCCCTTGGCCCGCATCAGGAACTTTTACATTCGGAACTGACCCTGCTACTCAACTTACCCGTGATGACGGATTACCAGTAACATACATAGTTTCTGAAACACAACTCCAACTCACGTTTAATTACACCGGCAGAGGTATTGGGGGTAGAGTGGGTAATGTTGAAGGAAATTGGATAATGAATTTCGGTCTATAATCAAGATTTCTAATGATCTTAAACCCCGCCTCAGGCGGGGTTTTTTGTTATCTACACTAGCGTAACCAGCGTCATGCCATCGCCTCCCCGGTCGGCATGCTCGTCACGGAAAGAGGCTACGCTTTTGATTGACTTTAGATAGTCGCGGGCTACTTTGCGTAGCACTCCTTCTCCTTTTCCATGCAATATCTTCACCTCCGCTTGTCCCAGCAGCACGGCATCGTCAATAAAGCGAGTGAGTAGCGGCATCACCTCCTCTACGCGCTTGCCGCGAATATCGAGCACGGAAGAAAACCCTGATTGCCGCTGGTGAAGCTCTACTCCTCGCATTGAAGGTCGATTTGCTTTCTCTTGTACCAACTCATCAGTCTTCACCAACCGGTCTGTCTTTACCGAGGATCGCAGGTCACCAAATTGTACCGTGGCTGTTTTTCCTTTCACGTGCAATATGGTGCCCGTCACAGCCCCTCCTATCATGCGCACTTTATCACCCTCCGCAAGGGGGCCGGATGGTTTAGGTGTAATACCTGCTGCAGGCTTTACTCTTTTCGCCAGGTCTTTTAATCCCTGCCGCACTTTGCGGGTCTCCTGCTTCTCAGCTTTATTCTCACGAATGTGACGAATGGTTTTCTCTATCTCGCGGTTGGTCTCCTGCAAAAGTGTTGAGGCTTCTGTCTTCGCTTTCGCGATGATTTCTTTTTTCTGAGTTTCCAACTGGCCGGATAGTGTTTCATACTTCTGCCGCAGAGCAGTCAATTCTTTTTCACGTTCGGATAGCACAACATCTTTCGCGGCCAACTGCCGCTTCTCTTCAGCCACCTCTTTCATAAGCGCCTCCAGGCCCGTCAACTCTTTACCAATGATTCGTTCGGCCGCATCCAGTGTTTGTGAAGTAAGTCCGGTCTTGCGGGCGATCTCCAGCGCAAATGAACTACCCGGCTGCCCGATCTCCAGTTGAAAGAGCGGCAAGAGATGCTCCGTATCAAACAACATGGCCGCATTGCGTATGCCTGGGAAATTGCTGGCAAACACCTTCAGATTATAGTAGTGGGTAGTGGCCACACTCCACACTTGTTTTATGATGAGTTGCTCTAGTATGGCTTGAGCAATGCCCCCGCCAAAGTTGGGGTCTGTTCCCGATCCCAACTCATCCATCAACACCAGGCAACTGGGGGTAGAGTTGCGAATGAAAAAATTCATGTTGCGCAGGTGCGAGCTGTAGGTGCTCAAATCATTTTCAATGGACTGCTGGTCGCCAATGTCTAAAAAGATCTGATCAAAAATACCCATCACCGAATCTTCACGGACAGGAACGAGCAGGCCACACTGAAACATGTACTGCACTAATCCCACGGTCTTGAGGCAGACAGACTTGCCACCGGCATTAGGACCTGAAACGAGAAGAAACCGCTCCGTCTCTTTCAGTTCAATGTCCAGCGGAACGAGAGGACGCTTACCTCTCAACGACAAAAACAACAGCGGATGCCTCGCATTTCGCCACCGCAGACTTGGCGCTTCATTGATCACGGGCACTACCGCCTGAATGTCGATAGAGAATTTTGCCTTGGCTCGCTGTAAGTCAAGTTGTGAAAGAAACTCAAAGCACGCTTCAATCTCGGAAAGGTCTTCTCGCAGTAGTGCAGCCAGCGCAAGCAAGATCCGAACGATCTCTTTGCGTTCCTCAAGACCAAGGTCGCGCAAGTCATTATTGGCTTCCATCACTTCAGCCGGCTCAAGGAAAACGGTTTGACCCGTAGCCGATTGATCAACGATATATCCTTTTATTTTTCGCTTGTGCTCAGCCAGCAGCGGCAGCACTAAACGACCCTCACGCACGGTTGGATTAGCGCCAGTCGCAGTCCAGCCTTGCTCAAGGGCCTGTCGCATCACCTGATCGGCAATTCGCCTCACCCGTAACTCTTCTTCCCGCAACTTTCGCCTGATCCGTGCTAATTCGGGTGAAGCGATATCGCGGACACGCCCCTCTTCGTCTATGCTTTTTTGAATGGCTGATCGGACTTTCGCGCCATGAGACTCCGGCATTGTCAATTGAAAAAGAAACGGGTACTTTTCTTTTCTCTTGAATAAAAAATTACGACACTCAGAAGCGCATGCAAGCCCACGTGAAATTTTCAGAAGTTCTTCCGCCTCTAAAAAAGCACCCTCTACTGTTACTTGCTCGAGCCATAGACCAGGATCATCGTACGCTACAAGCGGAAAAGTTTCTCCACTGTCAAGCGCTTCTTTGGCCTCCCTGTTTTGTTGAAGTTGTACCTGTATTTGCTCAAGGCTGGTTTGAAATGAAATTCCGGCAACTTTCTTCTTTCCCAATTCACCTAAGCAATAGTCGGATAGCCGCTGCCGCACCTGGTCAAATCCCAACCTGGATTCAAAATCAACCGGATAAATCATGATCAGGGATTTGTTACTGGCTGAGCAGGAGTTTGCCGAAGGCGCTGCTCACGCAAGCTTAGGGAGTCAATGACGGCATCGTAAATCGATTCCAACTCCTTCGGATTTTCTAAATAATACTGATAGGATTTTTTCAAGACAGAATCTTGCACGCCTGCCAGCTTCTTGAGCGAATCTTGTGCAGGTACAAACAGTTTGTAGGCCGAGTCCCGCCCGATAGGCAGTAAGGTAGTCCGCGCCTCTGCCAGGTATATCTTTATCATCCAATTGACCATCTCAGGTTTTGACAAGACACCCTCGGGCAGATCATCCGTCTTGCATGACAAAAGAAGGCTCAAAAGGAAAATCATTCCGGTCGCGAGGCATCTCATAAAAAATCTTTCTTTTGGGGGGCGCAAATTACTCATATTTTAGCGCCTCTAAAATGATGCCGGAGTGAAGGAACTTCTCAAAAGACTGCGGAAATACGAAATTCAGATACGCAAGGCTATCAACAGCCAGATGCAGGGAGACTTTCACTCCATCTTCAAAGGCACCGGCCTGGAGTTTGATGACGTGAGGCCCTACCAATACGGTGACGACATCCGCACCATCGACTGGCACGTGTCGGCCAAGGGTCATGGCACGTATGTGAAGACATTCAAGGAAGAAAAAGAGCAAACCATCTATTTTATATTGGATGTGAGCGCTTCGCAGAGCATCGGCACCAAAGGTCGCACCAAGTACGACCGGGCAATGGAAATCTGCGGGGTGCTGGCCTTGTCGGGGGCGAAAGAGTCAAGCCAGGTAGGACTCATCTGCTACTCGGATGAGCGCGAAAAATTTCTTAAGCCTAAGAAAGGAATTGCGCAGGCCTACCAAATCATCTCTCACCTGGAAAAGTTGCGACCACATTCGCGTAAAACGAATTTGGCCAAAGCCATATCCTTCGCTCTCAACTCCATAAAGCGGAGAAGCGTAATCATTATGATGTCGGATTTTATTGATGAAGGATATTTTCACAATCTGCAATCACTCGCTCGTAAGCATGACCTGGTAGTCATTCAAATCAGTGATAAGCGCGAGACTAACTTGCCCAGCCTCGGCATCATTCCTGTATTGGACACAGAATCGAAAAAGACACTTTGGATCAACACCGCCTTTGGCGACTTTCGCCAGCGACTTTTAACTCATCACACCGACCGGCAGACTGAGTTGATGAAATTCAGCCGGAAACACCAGATCAACTACCTTGGACTCACCACCGATGAAGACTATGTGCCCAAGCTGCTGCGGTTGTTTAAAGTCAGAAACAAATCTATAAAGACCACGTAAAGTACCAGAAGCGAGAACATGAGCAGGAAGTTAGCGGTATGGGTCTTTTTTAGTTGCATCACCATGGGCGCCTTTGCCCAGCAGGGTGTCCGCGTGCGTGGGCATTTTGAATCCGACAGCATTAGCATCGGCTCGGTAGTGCCCTTCAGTCTTACAGCCCGCTATCCGCAAAACCGCCAGGTATTGTTTCCGGATTCCACTTTTTCATTTAAGCCGTTTGAAATCAATGGCAAAGTTTTCTTTCCTACCAAAACCACCAACGGCATCAGTTATGACAGCGTAGTGTATTTGCTCACCACGTTTGAGATTGACAGTGTGCAGTCATTGAAGCTGCCGGTATTTGATGTGGTGCAAAAAGATTGTGTAGCTGTGTATAGTCCGCTAGACAGCATCTACTTCAGCAACCGCGTTGCCCATGTACCAGATTCCGTATCCGCAGAAAAATTACCACTGAAGACCAACACCGCTTATCAATCGGTGCAATGGCTGTTCGATTACCCGGTGTATTCCATTATAGGGGCCATATTGATTGTGGTCATCCTGATCGTGTATCTCATTTTCGGCAAGCAGATAAGAAAGTATTTCGCCTTGAAGCGTCTGAAAAAAGATTACATGGAATTTATGGAACGATTCAATCGCTCCGTGGAGAAATTGTCGCAAGGCTTCACCAGTCGCAAGGCGGAAGAGACCTTGCTGGTTTGGAAAAATTATATGGAAAATCTGGAAAAGCATCCGTACACAAAATTCACGTCACGTGAAATACTGCGATTGGCCAACGATGCTTCATTGGAATCAGCCCTTCGCAGCATCGACCGCGGCATCTATGGAGGCATACAGTCTCCGGTGGATTCCTTCCAGTTATTACAAGCATTTTCGCAACAGCGATTCAATAAAAAGGAGACAGAAGTAAGAAATGGATAATCTCAGTTTTTGGTCGCTGGATTGGTTTGCACCCTCTACCCTCAGGGCGTACACGTGGGCTTATCCCCTCTTCCTGTATGGTCTTGCGGCTGTGCCGCTGCTCATGATTGCGAGATGGTTGTGGCGATATTTCTTCAATCAAAAACTTCCGGTGGCTTTTGTGAAAAGTGATCTTGCCAGTTCGCCTCTCACATGGCTCCGATTGGTACCAGAACTTCTTCTCATGTTGGTGGCTGCGCTTATCCTGGTAGCGTTGGCACGGCCGCAGCGCACTAATGAAAAAGTAGAGCAATGGACAGAAGGTATCGACATCATGTTGGCGATCGACATCTCGCAATCCATGCAGATAGAAGATTTTATACCCAACCGGTTGGAAGCAGCAAAAAACGTGGCCCGTGATTTTATCAAAGGCCGCATACAGGATCGCATAGGTATTGTTGTTTTTTCTGGAGATGCTTTTTCTCTGGCACCATTGACTACCGATTACAGGTTACTCAATTCATATCTCAATGAACTGAATTTTGATATGATCGAAAGCCGGGGTACCGCTATCGGCAGTGCCATGGCTGTAGTAACGAACCGGATGCGTGAGTCCACTTCCAAATCGAAAGTGTGCATCTTGCTGAGCGATGGTGACAACACAGCGGGTAACATTGACCCGATTACTTCGGCTGAATTGGCGGCAGCCTATGGCATAAAAATCTACACCATCGTGGTGGGGAAAGAGGGTATGGTGCCTTTCGGCAAAGACTTTTTTGGAAGACCCAACATGGTCGAAAACACCGTAGATGAATCGACTATGCGGAAGATCGCCTCTATTGGTGCAGGAGAATTTTTTCGCGTGACGGACAATCGCGCGCTCCAGCAAGTATTCAAAAAAATTGATCAGTACGAGAAGGCTGAGATCAAGGAAACACGATTTAAAGACACCACCGATTTTTACTTCGTTTATTTGCGGTGGGCGATGGCTATTTTTCTCATCTGGCTATTGCTTAAATCGACTTTTGTCAGCAACGTTTTGCAAGATTAGTTGACAGTGCCGTTCAAGAGTATTTTTGAAATGACTTCTAGTGTTGAGTTAATCATGAATTGACGGGTATAATTTTTTCAGCTTCACCCTGGCCTCCTTGTTTGTGAATTGCCA
>JAIENH010000115.1 GCA_019751475.1 Cyclobacteriaceae bacterium | reverse complement strand
ATAAAAGCTGCGGCAGTATAGACCTTGCGCCCGGCGCTGGAAATGGTTTTTAGCTACGCCGGATGGGTCCGGAAAGTGGCAGGCGCATCGGTTTGGAATATCCTCACGATGATTTCCAGCGGCTACACTAAACTGATTGTCATTGCTTTCGCGATTGGTGCTCCGTTTGCGTATTGGCTCATGCAACAATGGCTAGACGCATTTGCTTATAAGGTCACGCCCTCGTGGTGGATATTTGCAACGGCCGGGCTAAGCACGTTGCTGGCCGCCATGCTCATTACCAGCTATCATTCCGTGAAGGCAGCACGCACGAATCCTGTGGATGTGCTGAGGGATGAGTAGGTCATCACCAGCCAGGGGTTTAAACCCCTGGCTGGTGATAATGGGTGGTGGGCATTTCATTCATCATCCTGCTCTTTATTAATGGTGAGGCCGTGGGCCAATACAAATTCATCGTATTCGTCCGCAAAGGGTTTTGCACGATGATGCTCTTTTTGGTTGCGGATATAATGGTAGACGCGATCTAATTGCGACTCGCTCACGGAAAAAATGCCATAGCCAGTCTGCCATCCAAATTTCTCCGGGATGAGGTTTTCCTGATTAATCCAATGGGATGTGTTCCCCTTTACCTGCTTCACTACATCGGTAATGGCAAGCTTGGGGTTTTGAAGAAATAGAATATGCACGTGATCGGGCATACCGTTGATGATGCGCACAGTGCATTGCATATCGAGCAATTGCTGACGCATATGTTCGTATATTTTTTGTTCGATCGAAGCATGAATTAGCGGCTCCCGGCATTTGGTGGAGAAAATGAGATGCAGCCAGATCTTGCAATACGAATGGCTCATGGTATGAAATTAAACGTTTAGGATCGGATGCGAAAACCATTGAAATGGTTTTTTGTGGGATGTACCCATCCACACGCCAACCCGGGGTCGGGGTTCGTCACCAGCCAAGGGTTTAAACCCCTGGCTGGGATATAAACCGCGGAACATAACCCAGGGTTGGTGGGGTATCTACGACCATGCGTACCTTTACATAACCGTTATGCATTACCAGCGCTACACACCACCACCGGAGCTTCGGCAGTACGTGCGCTATTTCTGGAGTTTTGAATCGCGCCACAGCGCGGCAAAAAAATTGTGCATCCGGAGTTTTGCCGATCAATATCCGCGACTCATCTTTCAAGACCTCAATGGATTTGACCCGATATGCAACGCAACGGGCTCAACCATGCCCATATGCTATCTCAGCGGCCTCGACACGCGACCCACGGAAGCGTGGATGGGTGGTTGCTTCTCACACGTGGGCGTAAGTTTTTATCCACATGCACTCAGCGCATTCTTCAACATTGATGCGCATGAGCTGACCAACGAAATGCCGGACATCCGCTGGGTGTGCCGCACAGAGATCGGTGAAAAACTAACACAAGCCACAACGTTGCGCGAGCGCGTGCAGCTTGTCAGCACGTTTTTGTATCAGAAATTACAAGCCACCAAAAAGCACGACCCACTGGTCAATCACCTCATGCAAACGCACGAGGTGCAGCAGTCGGCCCACGTGTCTGACCTCGTGCGTAAGTACAAGGTATCAGAACGGCAACTGGAGCGGAAGTTTAACGTGGCGGTGGGTGTGTCTCCGAAAAAACTGCTACGCATTGCGCGCTTTGAGCAATCACTGCAACGCCTCACCGAAGCGGGTTACCGGCAGCTCACCACCATTGCACACGAACTGCACTACACCGACCAATCGCATTTCATCAAAGATTTTAAAAACTTCTCCAGCATGTTGCCCTATGAGTTTGTGCGCAACAAAAGTTTCGGCTCCGAAAGCTCTTCGTTCATTTACGCAACCCAGTAAGACTGGCTTCGTTTATTGGGTGATCATTTAAAGTTCCGTTATGTCGGTGCGCACTTCGATATTGATTTTACTTGCTATCAGTTTAATGGCCACGCTTTATCACATTTCTATCCTTGTGGGAATAATGCCGTATGAAGCCGCGTGGGGCGGTCGTCTCAAGAGTCGTGAGGAGATGATTGTTTTCGAGGGGATTTCATTGGTCGTTCAATTGATTTTGATTCTTGTGCTGCTGGCCAAAGGTCAATACATCCAACTTCCATTGCCCGGAAAGTGGATCAACATCATTCTGCGGATTTTCATGATCGTGTTTATTCTGAATACGGTGGGAAATATTTTTGCGATCAATCTATGGGAGCGATTCATCGCTACTCCGCTCACGCTCATCTCGGCCATCTTGCTATGGAATGTAGTCAGAGCAAGAAAGGCGTAGCCAGAAATCGTGTCGGTTTTTTACAATTCTGCTTAATTACCGTTAGCGAGTTTTGCAACGCACGAATAGTTGTGTGCTTATGAGAACAATCCAATCACTCGCGTCAGTTGCTTTAATCTTCGCAGTACTCTTGTTCAATGGTTGCAAAAAGGATGACCCCGCTCCTGCCAGGAGCCGCGACATCCGGTTTGAGGTGTCAGGAAATTTTACGGGAAAGTTAGACGCTACGTTCATCACTGCCAGTGGTGGCGCCACCAACGAGGACATACCTTCATTACCCTGGAGTAAAAGCATTACTTACGCCTCTTCCGTCTCAGGCACCACGATCACCATCGGGGGCGGTGGTGGCGTTGCTGGTCAAACGGTCACTGTCAAAGTATTTGCAGGCAATAAAGAAGTGTCGTCCACACCAGCCACGGCCAACAGTTCGGGCATTGTGGTGGTTGTGTCTCCCACCTATGTTTTCTAGCTTTAGACAAAACGTAAGATTATGATCACACCCACCTTCATCCTTCGCCTCGTGCTGGCAATCATTTTACTTGTACACAGTGTGCCTGGCATGTTTAATGGTGGTGTGAATGCCTTTGGTGAATTGTACCTCAACCAAATCGGGTTTGCTCCTGTGGGCTTGTTGCTGGCATGGGCCATCAAGCTTTCCCACGTTGCATCTGCCGTATTGCTGATCATGAATCGCTACATTAAGGTAGCCGCTATCATCACCGCTTTCATTTTGGTGATGGGCATCATTATGATACACTTTAAAGAAGGCTGGTTTGTGGTGGGTGGCGGTCGCAACGGGGCGGAATTTAATGTGCTGATGATCGCTGTGTTTGTATATTTGATGTACCCGAATGGATTCATGAAAAACTGAAAACTACTTATCGATGCAAAAAGCTAATATCATTTTTGGAATCGTACTCCTTACCACATCGCTGATCGCGAACGATGCGAAGGCTCAAAAACTGGATACTGAATTTCTATATAAGATAGATATTGTGCTGGAGCCCGGGGTGGAACTTGGCAAGACACCGTTAGGCAAACGGGTGATCTATACCGTGAAGGGTGGAACATTTAATGGCCCCAAACTCAAAGGAAAAGTCCGGCAAGCTGGAGGCGATTGGGTGTTGCGTTTGGATTCGATAACTACTAAGCTGGATGTTAAACTGCTTCTGGAGACAGATGATGGCCAGTTGATTTCTAATAACTACACGGGAATTGTGCGCAATAATCCGGATGGCACAACCTACTGGAGAATAACACCCACATTTGAAACCAGCTCAAAAAAATACGAGTGGCTCAATTACCTACTCGCGGTGGGCGTGGGGAAATTCGGTCAGGGTGGAGTGAGTTATGAGGTGTTTGCAATCAAGTAGCAAATGAATTCTTTGAGTCTTTGTGGCAAAGCTCTCGTCACATTAATCAACGCTTCTCTTTAACTTTTCCTTAACAACTCTTTAGGCGTTCATTAACACGCACGTTGTGTGCGATAAAGCAACTTTGCTTTCATCTAAACCCAACGTGATGAAAACATTTGCTATCATTCTTTTTGCATTGATTTCGGCTGAAATGGCCGCACAGAAAAGTCAATTCACCCGAACCTCGTTCTCCAAAGAAATCTCCTTCATTCGATTTGATTCCGCGCAAGCGGCACAGTCCACCGTAATTGAGTATCCAAAATTTTTGGTGGTGATTGAATTGCCGATGATTGAAGAAGGTGGTGGCCGCAGCACGAACCTCGAAGAAGATATTCCCAAAGCAGAAAAATACCTTGCTTACTTGGAAGACGAATACCGCAAGCCTATCAAATATGTGCTTAGTTCGCATTGGCACTTGCACAGCCTCTCGGGCATAACGCCTTTCTTTAACCAAGGTGCGAAGCTGGTGACGGCCAAAACGAATTGGAAATACAGTCTAGATAATGGACTGCTGAACGGCAAGGATGTGAACGCATTCAACAAACAGTTGATTACAATCACGCGCGACACTACTTTATTGCGTGACACAAAAAATCCCATCGATGTGTTATTCCTCGACAAGAGCTACACGTTTAAACCAACCAAAGACTACCTGTTCTTCTACCTGCCCGCCAGCAAAACCATGCACGCCTCGTGCATGTGCGCCATGGCCACCATCGACTTTAAGCAGCGACCGGAGTTTGTGTACAACGACCGCGTGAGCGACTTGAAAAAGGCCATCACTACCCGCAAAATGCAAGTCGATAACCTTATCAAGCTTTCAGCCGAGTACGACAAAGAAACCAAGACCTATAAGCCCGTTACGTTCACAAACTCGTATTACTCCGAGTTCAAACAGCGCGGCACACCCATGCACGTGATTGTGCAGAACTACAGTAAATGCTCGTTAGAGAAACTGACGCTCCAGCGTGACAGCATTCTGCATCACCTCGTAGACAAAAAAGTTTCACCGGGTATCATCAACTCGGCAGTGTACGATTGCATTCGCAGCAAGCAATTTCAGAATGCCGTAGAATGGGCTCGAATACTCAACTTGTACTCTGTAGGCGAAAACAGCTTCATCGACACGCTTGGCGAAGCGTGCTTCCGCGCGGGCGATGCCTCAATGGCTCAATATTACAGCAAGCTGCTGGCTCAACGCGATGCCAAATCATTTCCTGATGCATTGAAGACATGGGAGAAAAACAAAGCGAACGAAGATTGACGAGCCTACACTTCCTGCCCAAACGTCAACAAATTATTATCAGGGTCGAGGAGGGAGAATTCTTTTTGTCCCCACGGTTTGATTTGCAACGGAGCATTGGGGTGAATCGAAACCTTTTTGTCCAGCAGCGATTGGTACAACACATCGATGTTGTTGGTGCGGATGTACACCTGTCCGTAGTTTTCTTTAGGGTCAAGTGCTTTGAACTCAAAGAAATGAATTTCAATGGAGTCTTTTTCCAAAATCAGGTAGCCTTCATAATCCTCTGCACCAATATCCCTGAAGCCAAGTTGGTCAATGTAATATTTTCGGGTTGCGGCTTTGTCTCGCATGGGCAGCTTGGGGTGGATGGCAGTGAGCATGTTAAATTCGTTGCTGATGTTGTTACACTACTTTGTGACTTCGTGCCCTAGTGGTATTTGATTTTTTACGCCACAAAGACACAAAATCACGAAGACATCACAAAGATTTTCAATTGAAATTTGATTTTAAGGCCACTCAAATTTTGACCATGACAGGAAGCCATCCTACTTGATTCCTTCGTATTTTTAATGACTCATGTCGCTGCTAGCCGAAACCCTGCGAAAGCGCACCACCCTTTCCGAACGGAAAATAAAAACCATAGTGGCCGCGTATCAACCCTTCGCCACCAAGCGAAATCAAGTGCTGCTGCGCAAAGGCGACATCGCCAATCATCTGTACTTTGTGGAGAAAGGTTGCTTGCGTGTTTTCATCACCGATGAATCGGGCAACCAGTTCACCCGATTCTTAATTGAAGAGGGCATGGACGGCACGGCCTTCCCGAGTTTTATTCAGCGCAAGCCTTCTTCCGCTTCCATCCAGTGCGTTGGCAAATGCGAAGTGTTGCGCATCACCTATGCCGAGCGCGAGAAATTGTACAATGCCGTTCCAGAAATGGAAAAGTATTATCGAAAAATTATTGAGCTGGCGTATGTCGATGCCATCCACCGCATCGAAAGCCTGATTGCGATGAGTGCGCAAGAGCGCTATCAATTGCTCTTGAAAGAAAAACCAAAACTCTTCCAGCAACTGCCCGCAAACGTGATAGCCGAGTACATGGGCATCAGCAAAGAAACCCTCTCGCGACTAAAATCCAAGAAATGATTTTTTGACATTTATCAACAGTCATTTCAGGCGCATCTTCGTTCTTTGTAAGACATAACGAGAAAGTCATCTCCTATGTTTGTTTTAGAACAAATGTAGGAGACTTTTTTATGTCCCTACCTTTGAAGAAATAGTGAAAG
>JAIENH010000014.1 GCA_019751475.1 Cyclobacteriaceae bacterium | reverse complement strand
ACATCGAGCGTCTGAAAATTGAAAAAGAAATCCTCATCACAAAAGCTATCTCGTGGCTCCTGCGCGACTTGGTGAAGCATCACACGAAAATGGTAAGCCAATACATCTCCAGGAATAAGAATACACTCCCCGCGATTGCCATTCGTGAAACGCTGACCAAGCTGAAGACGGGAAAAAAGACACCTTCATCAGAAAGGGTGGCCCAAATTCACCAAACTGACCCGCATCACTGAGCCGGTTTGCATCAACTGATGAAATGGTTGAGGTACTGAACGTAAGTCCGGAAAATCATCACCAGGGTTTTACCCATTGTTTTGTCTTGACTTATCATTCTGAGCAAGACCTGGCCGACTATCAGGCACATCCGGCAAACGTAGCTTTCCAGCGTGTGCTACAGTCACATATGGAGAAAGTTTTTGTGGTTGATTATTGGGCAGATAAATAGATTTTAAACTTTTAGGTGATTTAAGGTGATTTCTATACCCATAGCTCAATTGATAATCCCTTAAAAACAAAAACGGGAATACAACAATTGCTTGTGTATTCCCGTCTTGTTGCACTGTCCACCGTAGCGTACGTACAACGCTGAAACACCGTTACTCCAACTAAAATTTGCCCCGCCAGCTTTGCAACTGTTGTTCTCAACTTTGCGCTCTCTCCAGTTTCCCGAAGGCCCTTAGATGAAACGCTATCTGACCGTCACCGTGTTTTTGTAAACTCTTTTCCGTAGAAAAAAATCCTTTGTTTCCCGGTGTTGCCTGATCAATTGGTCACTATGTGAATCAGTGATATAAAGATATTTTTGACACTCATCTTGACCAAGAAAACGATGAAAAAGTAGCGAACAACTTTTCCACCGAGTTACGCACAAATACAGTTCTACTTCAACCGTTGATTGAACGAATGGCATCAAATCATTCATCGATGATAATTTGCATCCTGCATTTCGCAGATGCCAATGCTTGATTATCTTTGCCCCGGCAAATCGGCACGACCAGCTCCTGCTGAACTCCCCCAGGGCCGGAAGGCAGCAAGGGTAGGCGGTTGTAGCGGTGCGATGTTCGGTTTGCCATTTTTTTTGCCCAAATCTTCCTGATTTTCTTCCGTCATCGCCTCAAATCACCTCAAACGCGTAGATTTGCAGGCAAAATTACAGACGAATGAAATTCTTCATTGACACCGCCAATCTCAACGAAATTAAAGAAGCCTACGACCTGGGCGTATTAGACGGGGTCACCACCAACCCATCGCTCATGGCCAAAGAAGGCATCAAAGGTCATGATAACATCCGTGCCCACTACAAGGCCATCTGCAACATTGTAGACGGCAACGTGAGTGCCGAGGTAATCGCCACGGACTATGAAGGTATTTTGAAAGAGGGACGCGAGCTTGCCAAAATTGATGACAAAATTGTAGTCAAAGCACCCATGATACGCGATGGTGTGAAGGCTATTAAGAAATTTACCAGCGAAGGTATCCGCACCAATTGCACGCTGGTGTTTTCGGCCGGTCAGGCTATCCTCGCTGCCAAAGCGGGCGCCTCCTACGTCTCCCCTTTCATCGGTCGCCTGGATGATATTTCACAAGACGGATTGGAGTTGATTGCACAGATTCGCACCATCTATAATAACTACGGCTTTGGCACTGAGATTTTAGCTGCGAGCATCCGCCATACCATTCACCTCATCAAGTGTGCTGAGATTGGTGCCGATGTGGCCACCTGTCCGCTCAAAGTGATCACGGATTTACTCAACCATCCGCTCACCGATGCGGGGCTTGCCAAGTTTCTGGCCGACCATAAAAAAGTAAACGGCTGATGTTTTCAACCGAACCCGTTGTGCGGGTGGCCGATGCCACGATCTTTCAAGGCAACGCTCCCGTGCTTAACAACATAAGCTTTGACATTGAGAAAGGCGACTTTGTATTTCTCGTAGGTCGCACCGGTTCGGGTAAATCTTCATTGTTAAAAACTTTGTATGCCGACTTGCCCCTGCGGCTGGGCGACATCCAGGTGGCGGGCTATGCCATTCGCGGTATACGAAACAAGCAAGTGCCCCTCCTGCGCAGAAAAATAGGAATCATCTTCCAGGATTTTCAATTGTTCTCCGACCGCACAGTAGCCGAGAACATGATGTTTGTGATGAAGGCCACCGGCTGGCGCGACACTATTAAGATGAAAAGCCGATTGGTGGATGTATTGATGCAGGTGGGATTGGGATCAGTAGAGAAAAAAATGCCTCACCAGCTTTCAGGCGGTGAGCAGCAGCGCGTGGTGATTGCGAGGGCTTTATTGAATGAGCCACAAATCTTGATTGCCGATGAGCCAACGGGAAACCTTGACCCCGAAGTTTCTTCAGGCATCCTGAAAGTATTTCAGCAAATCAACCGCAGCGGCACTGCCATCCTCATGGCCACCCACAGCTACGGCCTGATAAAGAAATTCCCTAACCGGATATTGAAATGTGAAAATGGCAAAGTACTTGACTCCAACAAGCACGCTATTGAGTTGAAAAGCGAAGAAGATTTTTAAAAATCATTACGCAAAACGGGTTCATCGAAGTGTCCGACTGAGTCCGATGGCCATCGGACTGTCGAAGTCCTGTTATTCTCGTGAAGTCAAATTTCGACAGCTCAATTTGACAGAGTTAGTAAGTTTTGCGTAATACTAGTTGAGCTTGCCGAAACCTAATTGCCTTCATCTAACAGCCTTCGATATACTCAAGCTGACTTCATAGAATTGTTTTGAGATGATCTCTAGATGGAAGAAGTACCATCTCGTTTTTTGCGAGTCTCCTCTACCTTTTGAATTTGCTGGTTTAGCAAATCAATCCGTACAAGCATGTTGAGCACCAGCGCATCTTTTACTTCTTCCGTAGGCCGTCTCTTCATCTGCTCGGCCAGCATGGCATACATGGCCTCCAGTTTTTGAAGGTCCTGGGTGAATGAGTCATCGGCAAACAACTCATCATCCGATAAGAAAGCCACCTTCTCTGATATTTGCGCAGAATAATACGTTTCTACATCGCGAAAATCCTGCTGCAATACCGCTTGTCGCGGATCGGACTTCTGGCCTTTGAAAAACAAAAATCCCGAAAGGCCCAATAGCAAAATAGCAGCCGCACGCCACACCCTCACCGATTGCCATAGCGATACTTCACTCGTTCCGAACAGTCGGGACTTGATAGTTTGCCAATTTCCATCACCCGGCTCGCGACTATCCAGTTGCGCGCGATGCTCACCAATAAATTTTTCTAATGCATCTTTCATATAGCACCTCCTTCCAGGATTTCCCGGAGTTTCTTTTTCGCCCTGTTAAATTGAGACTTTGATGTTGATTCTGTAATACCCATTATTTCGGCAATTTCACCGTGATCATATCCTTCCAATAAGTAGAGCGACAGCACGGAGCGGTAACCATCGGGCAAACTTTCAATCGCCTGCCGCACCTGGTCTACCGTAAATGGAAATTCTTCTTCTGTCCATACCTCCTCAGCCACATCAAACTTTTCGTCATCTGGCAAGCGCTCCGTCTTTCTGCCTTTCAACACATTGATCGCTTTGTTTACCACGATGCGCTTTAGCCAAGAGCCAAACGTGGCATCGCCACGATAGTGATCCAAATTGCGAAATGCGCTGATGAATGCTTCTTGCAGCACATCATCGGCCTCTTCGCGATCATTTACGATCCGAAACCCCACATTATACATTGTGCGGGAATAGAGCTTGTATAGCTGATAATGCGCCTCCTGGTCGCCCTGACGGCACCGGTCAATTAGGTCAGCGTGTATGGGCACGGTCGTAGCTTCCAAGTTCATGTCCCTGATAGCCAAAGACCGCGCTCGTTTAAAAAGGTTGCATCACTTGACGGATGCCAGGTTTTGCTTAGCCGGCAAGAAGTCCGGGGCTATTTTCAAGGCCTCGTCAAAGTACTTCTTGGCGTTTACCTTGTCGGATTGGTCTTTGTAGGCCATCCCCTTCAGGTTGAGCAGTGACACCTTCATAGCATACTCCTTGGGTTTGTTCTCTGTATCGTTGAACGTGACTTTCAGCGTCTCGGCCTCCGGCTTAGAGAGAAGAATATCCACATTGGTGATGCACTCTGCGTAGCGCTTTAACTGATATTGCAGAAAGGCCATTTTATATAGAGTGGCGTTGTTATTGGTGAGTAAAAACAGGCTCTCATAGCTTTGCAAGGCACGATCAAAAATACTCAGACCCTCGTAACCGGCAGCAGCCAATTCTAATGCCGAAGTATTTTTAGGATCTCGGGCGAGCAAATCCTGGCATACCAACACACTTGAAGGATACTTCTGGTTTTCGAAATACATGTAGGCCAATGCAAAAATCAGCGAGTCACTTCCGGGGTATTCAACAATCAAATCATACATCGCGTCCCTGGCTACGTCAAAATCGTTCCATCGGTTCGCTACAGAATATTTTTTTGCAAAATGTTCGCCCAATGGGTTGGAAGGTGCTTTAGTTGTTTCGGCAGGTGCGGTTTGTGCGGGCGCAGCAGGCTGCTCTTTCACAGGCTCTGCTTTTTTCTTTTGTGCTTGCACGGTCGAGAAAGCACACACACACGCGACCACTAGTAAGATAAGAGTTCTCATTTTTGACGTTCGTTAGGGTTTAATTCGTTTTTCAAGATTCCTTTTTCGGCCACAATTTTATTCAATAATCCAAGAGCTTCCTCACGGTCGTTTCGGATTTTTCCTTCCAAAATAGCCTCTTTGATCTCTTCTTTGATTTCTCCAATAATCGGGCCAGGCGGCAAGTTAAACATCCGTATGATCTCGTCACCCGTTACGGGTGGTTGAAAATTGCGTACATGGTCTTTTTCTTCCACTTCCCTCATCTTCTGCTCTACCCGCTCGAAATTACCGAGGAACTTCTTGACCTTCTCAGCATTTTTGGAGGTGATGTCGGCCCGGCAAAGTTTCATCAGGGCATCTGTATCATCCCCAGCTTCAAACAACAATCGTCTCACAGCTGAATCGGTAACATCATAGGCCAACACAATGGGCCGCAAATGGAGTCGCACCAATTTCTGCACGAATTTCATTTTCTCATCCATTGGCAACTTGAACCGCCTGAAAATGCCTGGCACCATCCTCGCACCCTTTTCTTCGTGCCCATGAAACGTCCAACCATGTCCTTGCTCAAACCGCTTGGTCACGGGTTTGGCAATATCATGCAAGATAGCCGCCCAACGCAACCACAAATCGTACGACACAGTCGACACATTGTCGAGCACTTGAAGTGTATGATAGAAATTGTCTTTGTGCGCCTTGTTATCTACATACTCAACACCATGAAGAGCTACCATTTCCGGAAAGAATTGCTGCAACAAACCGCTGCGAAACAAAAGTTTAAAACCGTAGGATGGAAAAGGCGTGAGGATAATTTTATTCAGTTCTTCGATGACTCGTTCCATTGACACAATCTTCAATCGCTCTTGCTGTTCAACGATTGACTGGAATGTATCCGCATCGATGTCAAAATCAAGTTGGGCCGCAAACCGGACTGCCCGCATCATGCGCAATGGATCGTCTGAAAAAGTAATAGCAGGTTCCAACGGGGTCTTGATCATTTTCTGCTTCAAGTGCTCCACCCCACCAAACGGATCGATCAAATCACCATAGGTCTGCTCATTGAGACTAATAGCAAGAGCATTAATAGTAAAGTCGCGTCTCTTTTGATCGTCTTCCAGGGTACCATCTTCCACGATAGGCTTCCGCGAATCGTACCGGTACGATTCCTTGCGTGCGCCTACAAACTCCAATTCATAATCACCGTGGCGAAGCATGGCCGTACCAAAATTCTTAAAGACTGTGACAGGCACTCCGCCCAACTTCGCCCCTACTCGTTCGGCCCACTGCACACCGCTTCCTACACAAACAAAATCGATGTCCTTGTTCGGCCTATAGAGAATCAAATCACGCACATAGCCACCTACCACATACGCATCCAACCCAAGTTCTTTGGCGGCCTCACGCACAACACCAAACACGGGAAAGGAGGCCAAATCCTCCGCAAAATTTAATTTCTCCGCCATCAAGCGGGCAAAGGTACAGGTTTACAGGCAGGCAATAAAGCGAGTGCTATTGCAGGGTGTATTCCAAAATGTCGCATCTCTAAGCAGCCTGAAGTATAGGGGGTCGAACCATCTCAATAACTTTTTCCCATTGATTGTTCATTTCCGTTACTCTTAGGTTAAGCATATTTTGTGCT
>JAIENH010000573.1 GCA_019751475.1 Cyclobacteriaceae bacterium | reverse complement strand
AATACGCAAGTATTGCCTAACTTCGTCTTAATTCAATCCAATCTTTTGTGCTGAGAAACTACTTCTTAGTCACTCTTCGAAGCCTTAGCAAGAAAAAGCTATTTGTCTTCATCAACATTATTGGCATGGGGCTGGCCGTAGCGCTGAGCATTGTAGCCTATCTCAATTGGGACTTTCGCAACCGCTGGGACAGCGACCAACGAAATGCTGAAAACATTTATCGCATTCAGTTTGCTCACGACAACGAGGGTCAGGAAGATCACTATGCCAAGACACCTCTGCCACTGTCGGAAAATATCAAAACCAATATTTCTGACGTACAGGTTACCGCGCGGATTATCATTGATTACACCCATTTAAGAGTTAATGAAGAGGTATTTTCTCCCTACATCTTTTATGCGGATTCGTCTTTCTTTGAGATGTTTGATCTTGCCTTGACGCATGGAGACATCAACAGCTTCAAAGACAAAAGCAAAATTTTTATCAGTGATGAATTGGCTTTGCGGTATTTCAATACGGAGGATGTTGTCGGAAAACCGATCACACAGATCAATAATCGCATTCCCAAAGAATTTGAAATTGGTGGCGTATTCAAGAAGCGCCCCTACAATTCCAGCTTTCGCTTTGATGTCATCACACGATGGGAAAATCAGTGGGATACGTATGCCGATCATACCCCACAGGATTCCGATTGGAAAAAATCGGCCTCTACGTTTGTTCTGATCAAAGACTCACAGCGGGTATCCGTTGTTGCTGAGCAATTGCAGCGATATGTAGAGGATCAGAATAAAGCACGCCCCGACTTGAAAGCCAAGAAGTACTACTTGCAACGCTTTGCCGGCATCCAGGACGCTCGAGATTTGAAAGATGATGACCTCTGGTGGGGTGCACCGAAGGCCGTAGTGATCATTCCTGCTATTATGAGTGCGCTGCTTCTACTTTTGGCTTGCTTCAATTTCACCAACACGTCCATCGCACTTTCCAGTCAACGGTTGAAAGAAATTAGTATTCGCAAAGTAATGGGGGGATTGCGTAAGCAATTGGTAGTTCAATTTCTAGGCGAGAATTTATTACTCTGCCTGCTGGGTTTTGCAGCCGGGTTATTCATAGCCGAGCTTCTGGTGCCTGCGTACGATAGCTTGTGGTGGTGGCTTGACCTGGATTTAAGTTATACGCAAAACAAAGGCATATTTATCTTTCTTTTTGGCCTTCTCCTTTTTACTGGCCTGCTGGCGGGCAGCTATCCTGCATTTTACATAACATCATTTGAACCCATCAGTATTTTAAAAGGTAAAACAAAATTTGGCGGAGCGAGTTGGCTTACCAAGACACTATTGGCAGGACAGTTTAGCATTTCATTAGTGACGATCATTTTTGCGATAGCCTTTTTTCACAATGCTCACTATCAGCAAGACTTTGATCTCGGATTTTCGAAGACAGGAGTAATCTCCATTAGTGTGGAAAATGAAAGTGCGTTTACTATCTATCGCGATGCCTTATCGGGAAATGAAGACATTGTAAAGATTGCCGGCACGAAAGATCATATTGCAAATTCATTTTACACAGGCACTGTGAAGTATGAATCAATGGAAAAGCAAGTGGACATCATGGATGTGGGCGATGACTATTTAAGTGCTCTTGACATTAAGATTCTCACTGGTCGCGGCTTTAGCAAAGACTCTCAAACCGACCTAACGGAATCGGTTATTATTACGGAGGAATTTATCAAGCGATTTGGATGGACGGACAATCCTATAGGCAAGCGTGTTGTGTGGCAAGACACTGCTCAATTTTTTGTAATTGGTGTCACGAAGGATTTGTATGCGAGATCGTTGTTTAGTCCCATTGAGCCCATGATGATACGATACATTTTACCTCATCAGTACACGCAGTTGGTGGCAAGCACTGCACCGGGTAAGATGCAATCCGTAGACGCGTTTATGAAGCAAAAGTGGCAGAAGTTGTTTCCGAATTTGAATTACGAATCGCAGTTTATTGACAATCAGATGAGCGATACCAACACCACCAATAAAAATGTCATTATCATATTTGGTTTCATTGGTTTTTTCGCGGGGCTATTGTCATTCACCGGGCTTTTTACATTGGTCTCGCTCACCATTCTAAAACGAACGAGCGAAATTGGCATTCGAAAAATTCTTGGCGCATCGGTGTTGGGTCTTGTGCATGAAATCAGCTTTGAGTTTGTTGTGGTTCTTGGAGTGGCTTCTTTACTAGGCGGAGTTATTGGCTACTCTATGGTTGATTTTTCAATGGATGCCGCCTGGGAGTATTATGAAAAAGTTGGAATAAGCACGATCATAACTTCGATTGGTGCGATGTTGCTGTTGGCCGCGCTGACCACCGGTTTCAAAACCATCAATGCGGCACGAATGAATCCTGTAAAAAATTTAAGAACGGAGTAGTTGTTGTAAACCGCTGCTGGAGTTTGCCGTTGCATTCCGGTTTTAGTTTCCTATTTTTCGATCCTAAAGAACTGAGTCCTTTTTTGTAATCCTTCTTTCCCTTACTAACATGAGAAAATTATTTCTGCTGCTGCTCGTTTCTTCGGTTGCTCTTCATAGTGCAGTCGCCCAAAACCTCGACAGCGTATTCAAATACGTGAAGTATCGCAACATCGGCCCGTTTCGTGGAGGCCGCTCGGTGTGCGCCACAGGCGTGGCCAGTGACCCGCTCACCTACTACATGGGCACTACGGGTGGCGGTTTGTGGAAGACCGAAGACGCAGGCGTAACGTGGGGCAATATCAGCGATGGTTATTTTAAAACCGGATCTGTCGGTGCCGTGGTCGTCTCAGAGAGCGAGCCAAACGTAGTATATGTAGGTATGGGCGAGCATGCCCCCCGCGGTGTGATGACCACCTATGGAGACGGAGTGTACAAATCAACCGATGCGGGCAAGTCGTGGAGGAAAATGGGACTTGAAAAGACTCTCCAGATTTCGCGCATCGTCATCCATCCAAAAAATTCTGATATCGTTTATGTAGCGGCTCAAGGTGCCATTAATGGGCCAACGCAAGACCGCGGCATTTATAAATCTACCAACGGTGGCCTCACCTGGACACGCGTGTTATTTGTCAACGACCTTACGGGATGTGCCGAACTGTCGATGGACATGAGCAATCCAAAAGTATTGTACGCAGCCATGTGGCACCACCAGCGCTTGCCGTGGAAGGTGATCAGCGGTGGCCCGGGCAGCGGACTGTATAAATCAACGGACGGAGGCGATACGTGGGAGAAAATGCAAAACGGTTTGCCCAAAGAAATGGGCAAGATGGCCATAGCCGTAAGCCGCGCCAATCCCGAGAAAGTATACGCCTTGATTGAGAGCGACACAGAAAAAGAAATGGGCGGATTATTCGCGTCAAGCGATGCAGGAAAAAGCTGGAGCAAAGTCAGCAGTAACCATGAACTGGTGCAGCGTGCGTGGTATTATATTGAAGTGTTTGCCGACCCGCTGGATGAAAATACCGTGTACGTGATGAGCGCCCCCGCTCTTCGTTCCATCGATGGAGGAAAAACCTGGGAGCATCTCTCCGGCTGGCATGGTGACTACCATGATGTGTGGATCAATCCGCACAACAGCAAAAACCTGATCATTGCTGATGATGGTGGTGCCAGTGTGACCTTCAACTACGGCAACACCTGGTCGATGCAGACCATGAATATGCCTACAGCACAATTCTATCGCATCAACGTTGACAATGCTTATCCATATCGAATTTATGCAGGTCAGCAAGACAACACGTCTGTGCGAATTGAAAGCATGGCGCTGGGCAGCGGCCGCATATCAGAACGTAACTGGGTGTATTCGGCTGGTGGCGAGAGTGCCTTTCTCGCATTCAATCCCGATGATCCAAAACTGGTGCTGGGCGGAAGTTATCTCGGCACCATCGAAGCGCTGAACGTTGATGCCAATGCCAGCACCAACATTATGGCCGCTCCGATTCAATACTTAGGTCGCGCTACCAAAGACATGAAGTACCGTTTCAATTGGAACGCACCCATCATTTGGTCAAAGCATGAGCCTAATACATTTTACCACGGTGCGCAATACTTGCTTCGCACCCGCGACAATGGTGTGACCTGGGAGGAGGCTTCACCTGATCTCACACGGAACGAAAAAGATAAGCAAGGTAAAGGAGGTGGCCCTTACACGGTAGAAGCTGTCGGAGCAGAAAACTACGGCACACTCAGTTATGTGATAGAATCACCGACCGAGAAAGGTGTGATCTGGACGGGCAGCGATGATGGTCTCGTGCAGCTTACGCGCGATGGTGGAAAAACCTGGACGAACGTAACACCCAAAGGATTGGCCGAGTGCCTGATCAATGCGATTGAATTGTCTCCACACGATCCGGCTACAGCCTACATCGCCACCACGCGCTACAAGTTCAACGACTTTACTCCGGGACTTTATAAAACAACGGACTACGGCAAAACATGGGTGAACATCAGCAAAGGAATTCCCACAGGCGCCTACACACGTGTAGTGCGCGAAGATGATACACGCAAAGGACTGCTCTTTGCAGGCACCGAAACGGGTATGTACATCAGTTGGGATGGTGGCAACAATTGGAAACCCTTTCAACTCAACCTTCCTATTGTACCCATTACGGATTTAAAAATTCATCGCGGTGATTTGATCGTGGCGACCATGGGGCGTGCATTTTGGATTTTGGATGACCTGGGATTGATACGCCAGCATAACGGCACTGAAGAAAATTTTAAAGTGTATCAGCCTGAAGACGCCATGATTGGCAACTGGAGCAGTGCGCTCAATCGCACATCAGAAGATTTTAAAGGCAGCGACTCTTTTCAAGGTATTAATCCGGCCAACGGTGTGGTGATCTACTATGCTTTGCCCAAGCTGCCAGACTCCGTGCATGTAACGATGGAAATACGCGATGCAGCAGGTGCATTAGTACGTTCACTCAGCTCAAAGAAAGATGATTCGTTTCGGTCGTACCCGGGTGGACCCTCAGCCGAGCCGACCCTCTCCAAAAATAAAGGCATAAATCGCATTGTGTGGGATATGCGCTATCCTACAATGACCGGTGCACCAGAAGTATATATCGAGAGCAGCTTCCGCGGACACAAAGCTTCTCCTGGCAATTATTCCATCACGCTTAAATACGGCAAATCAGAAAGCAAGACAGAATGTAAGATTTTGCCCAATCCGCTCTATCCTACCACGGCCCAGCAATATGCCGAGTATCATCAGTTTATGAGCACGATGGAAGAATCGCTGAATGACATGCACAAAAAGGTGAACAGCATTCGCAAAATGAAATCGCAAGTGGATGATATCCTGAAAGATTTGCCGGAAGGCGAAAAGTATACGGCTTTGAAAAAAGATGGCAATGCATTAGTGCAAAAAATGAAAAGTTGGGATGAAGAGATGGTGCAACGCAAATCCAAAGCGTATGATGATGTAGATAATTTTGAAAACAAATTCACGGCCAACTACCTCTTCCTCATCAACCATACCGAAAGCGACATTCCACGCGTGACCAAGCCGAACCGCGACCGTTACGATGAATTGACACAAGAATGGAACAAGCTGAAAGCCCGCGCTGTCGAAATCATCGACACCGATGTTCCGAAGTTCACACGCCAGTTGTGGGATGCAGGCATTGGCGCTGTGCGCGTGCCGAAGCCCTAGTGAGGCTTTTTCGGTAATTATCTCTGTGGGTCTTCTGTAATCTCAGTGGTTTTTGAATTTGTAACCATTGAGTTCACGGAGGGTGAGACAATTTTTTTTCGTAGGTGCATAACAAATTGTCTCATAGCTATCGCACGGACAAAATTCCGTATTCCAAATCATACGACTGCTCGTGCGATTTGACGGGCGGATTAAAGTATCCCCGGCCTTAAGGCCGGGGATACCACCAACCAGCGCAATGAATGCGCGTCTACAAACTGAAAAAAGATATATCACTATTTGTCGCGCAACAGAGTTGAAATCTTTTAAATCTCTCATAATCTCGACAATTTTTTATGCACCCGTTCTCGTTTACTTTCATTGAAAGTAAACCCTTACCTTTACTGTCCGCTCGTTTTGCGAACGGCTTTAAAATAGTCAACCACTATGTCCATCCAAAAGCGATTCACTTCACAAGACCTTGACCGCATCAAAGCGGCCGTCAAGCAGGCCGAAGAAAAAATTTCTGGCGAAATCGTGCCCGTCTTT
>JAIENH010000291.1 GCA_019751475.1 Cyclobacteriaceae bacterium | reverse complement strand
AATACAATCACATCGTCCAGGCGATTGAGGAACTCGGGTGAGAACGCTTTTTTCAACGCGCTCTGTATGGTGCTCTTCATGATCTCCTCTTCGTTGTCTTGCTTCGACTTGGTTGCAAAGCCGATGCCGGCACCAAAATCTTTCAGATCACGCACGCCAATGTTGGAAGTCATGATGATGATGGTGTTTCTGAAATCTACTCTGCGGCCGAGGCCATCTGTGAGTATGCCATCGTCAAGCACCTGCAGCAAAATGTTGAATACATCTGGGTGTGCTTTTTCAATTTCATCCAGCAAAACCACGCTGTATGGCTTGCGCCTTACCTTTTCTGTCAACTGGCCGCCTTCTTCATAGCCCACGTAGCCGGGAGGTGCACCCACCAATCGCGATACGGAGAACTTCTCCATGTATTCGCTCATGTCAATGCGAATGAGTGCGTCATCCTTATCGAACAAATAAGTAGCCAATACCTTCGCCAATTCTGTTTTGCCGACACCGGTAGGACCCAGGAACACAAATGAGCCGATTGGCTTTTTAGGATCTTTCAATCCAACCCGTGTACGCTGAATGGCCTTCGTTAACTTTTTAATGGCTTCTTCCTGTCCAATCACCTTTCCACTCAACTCACCTGACATGCCAAGGAGTTTGTTGCTTTCCTTCTGTGCAATACGGTTGGTGGGTATGCCTGTCATCATGCCGATTACATCGGCCACGTTGTCTTCCGTTACCGTATATTTTTCTGTACGGGTCTTTTCTTCCCAGCGCGCTTTCGCCAACTCCAGTTGCTCGATCAATTTCTTTTCTTTGTCGCGAAGCTGAGCCGCCTCTTCATATTTCTGACTTTTAACCACGCGATTCTTTTCCTTCTTCACGTCTTCAATAGCCTCTTCAAACTTCACGATGTCTTCGGGCACGTGAATGTTGTTGATGTGAACACGGGCACCGGCTTCATCCAGCACATCAATTGCCTTGTCGGGAAGGAAACGATCGCTAATGTAGCGGTCAGAAAGTTTCACACACGCATTGATGGCCTCCTTGGTGTAGGTCACGTGGTGATGGTCTTCGTATTTTTCTTTGATGTTGTCCAATATCTGGATGGTCTCATCCACTGTAGTGGAATCTACCATTACCATCTGGAACCTGCGGGCGAGTGCCCCGTCTTTCTCAATATATTGACGATACTCATCCAGCGTGGTGGCACCGATACATTGTATTTCTCCACGGGCGAGTGCAGGCTTAAACATATTCGAAGCATCCAGCGAACCAGAAGCGCCTCCCGCCCCCACGATGGTGTGCAATTCGTCAATGAATAAGATAACATCTTGTGACTTTTCCAATTCATTCATCACGGCCTTCATGCGTTCTTCAAACTGGCCACGGTACTTGGTGCCGGCTACAAGCGAGGCGAGATCCAACGTTACCACACGCTTGCCAAACAGCACGCGTGAAACTTTTTTCTGAATGATGCGCAGAGCGAGACCTTCCGCAATAGCGGTCTTACCTACACCGGGCTCTCCAATTAGAATCGGATTGTTCTTTTTCCTACGGGAGAGTATTTGAGCCACCCGCTCAATTTCTTTTTCACGACCTACTATCGGATCAAGCTTATTGTCTTCTGCCAGCTTGGTAAGATCGCGGCCAAAGTTGTCAAGCACAGGCGTGCGAGATTTTTCTGTACCTTTCTTTTCTTTTCCCGTGCCAGCACCGCCTTGGCTGCCACCGCTGCCAAACATCTTGGATGAATCTTCGTCCGGATCATCGGTGTCTTGCGATGCAGTAGGAGTTTCGTGTTGATACTCCAGCATTTCTTTTACAACGTCATAGCCCACGTCAAATTTGTTTAGTATTTGTGTTGCGAGGTTATCCGGGTCACGCAGAATAGACAAGAGCAAATGCTCGGTGCCGATCAACTGCGCTTTAAAAACTTTAGCTTCGAGGTAGGTAATCTTCAACACTTTTTCAGAGGCACGCGTAAGCGGTATGTTGGAGAGCACTTTTACCTGGTGGGTGGCTGTCCCTTTCGATACTTTTTCAATTTCTCCGCGGAGGTCATCGATGGGCACTCCCAGTTTTTTCAGAAGACCTACCGCTACACCTTCTCCTTCACGAATCATACCCAAGATGAGGTGCTCTGTACCGATATAGTCATGACCCAGGCGCAAGGCCTCTTCACGACTGAGAGAGATTACTTCTTTTACCCGGTTTGAAAATTTTGCTTCCATGCAGTGGAGTGCTTCTTTAATGTTATAAATGTAACGTGATGAGGTGTCAAATGCAACTGGCTTCACCTTGTCGGTTTTGGACGTTTGCGCTGACGCAGCTAAAACAGAAGTTCAAATTTATTTGTTCAATTTCTTCGCGTGGAAGCTTTAACAAGATCAAAGGTTGCAGGTCCCTCACTCATGATCACATCCAGCAAGCTGAGGTTGGGTACAAAGTTGTTGCCAAAAACCTGTTGGTAGGGTTGTGGGTGATACCAACTTCTCTCTTGAAAGTCTTTTTTGGCCGAAATGGAGTTTCGGGCGTCAAAAAAATCTGCCGGCACTGCGTCATGATACGCCACACTTTCCGAAACCGGTTTGCTCCAGCGAAGCCATTGCAGACATAATGACAGAAGTCGGAGATTAAGGTCAAACAAAAATTTCGGCTTGGAAAACAATTCGCGGTGCAAGTCATCGGCATAATGCTCGAAGTAAGGTGCTTTGGTGTATGCCGACTGCAGCATTCGCCAGAAGATTACATGCCAACGTGAACCGTAGTCAATCTCAACATCGGTTATAAGAATTTTTTTGTGCGTGGACACCAGCGGCACGGTGATGCGTTGCTTCCCATTTGCTGTGAGCAAATAACAACGATTGCGATAGCTTTGTTTTTGAAAATGTTCGTATCGCTCCAGTACGATTTTGTCAAATGAATGAAGAGCACAGAAGTACTCGATGGAGGGAAGAAAGTGAAGTTCAATTAATAGAGAAGTCGCCATCGTGATTGTCAGGCAAATTCTTCAAAGTTACCCAACCCCTGACGCGTGACTACAGGTATATCAGAAGTAAAGTCCACCACGGTAGACGGAACGTTTCCTCCAGGCCCACCATCAATCACGGCATCAACCAAGTGTTTGAAGTCTTCGTAGATTTCCTCCGGGTCGGTAGTGTATTCTTTGATCGTGTCATCATCTTTAATGGACGAGGTGATGAGCGGATGACCTAACAGCCGTACAATATCCAACGGAATGGGATGAAGAGGAATACGAATGCCCACCGTTTTCTTATTCACATCCAGAATTTTGGGTACCATTGAACTCGATTCAAAAATAAATGTGAATGGACCAGGCAAAGCGCGTTTAAGTATTTTGAATTCAGGGGTATCAATCCGCTTCACATACTCAGCAATATGACTCAAGTCGGAACAGATAAACGACAGGTTGAGCTTCTGCGGCTTTACATCCTGAATTTTACAAAGGCGCTCCACGGCTCTGCGGTTGTGCAGGTCGCAGCCGATGCCGTAAATCGTGTCGGTAGGATACACAAGAATGCCGCCTCGCTGCAGAACATCCACAGCGTGTCTGATTTTTCGTGGCTCCGGGTTTTCCGGATGTATTCGAAGCAACTCAGCGGGCACAAGGCACGTATTTCAATCGTCAAAGTTAACTCTTTCCATCCGCCAGCGTTTTCTTATTTTTGAACTCTTAAGTCAATATGAAATTTCCGAAAATCAAGTTGGTGGCATTTTTAGTGGGCTCCATGCTGCTAATCACGTTTACATTTTATTTCTACCAGATTATCTATACACCTAATGTATTGGTGGATCGCGATGACAAGCTATTCGTTATCAAGTCGGGTGCATCATACCGCAAAGTGCTGACCGATCTTGGCGAGCAGGGCTTTGTAAACGACATGGTTTCGTTTGGCTTTTTAGCGCGCCTCAAAAATTTCGACCGCAGCATTTTCCCGGGGCGCTATATGCTGCGCAGAAACATGACCAACCTGGCCGCCATCAATGCCCTGATGAAAGGAAGACAAGAGCCGGTCAATGTGACCATCACCAATGTGCGCCTGATGGATGACCTCGAAGAGAAGATCACCAAGAACATAGGCGTTACCCCGGAGGAATTTCAATATGCTGTACAGGATTTTATTGACAACAATCGTGAGGGCTTTACACACGAAAATATTATGTCGATGTTCATTCCCAATACCTATCAGGTGTATTACAATGTGATCCCCGAAGACTTGGTTGAACGGATGCACACGGAATACAAAAAATTTTGGACAGAAGAGCGAAAAGCCAAAGCCACCGCCATCGGACTAACACCCATTGAAGTTTCCATCCTGGCATCTATTGTGCAAGCAGAGACAATAAAGCAAGACGAGGCTCCGGTGGTAGCAGGTTTGTATATCAACCGGCTCAAGAAAGACATTCCACTTCAGGCAGATCCTACCTTAGTCTATGCCGTGGGTGACTTCACCATCAAGCGGGTGCTCAATCAACATAAGGAGGTAGAGTCGCCTTACAATACCTACAAGTATGCTGGGCTGCCGCCCGGGCCTATCAACTTGCCGCAAATTGCCAGCATCGATGCTGTGCTCGACTACAAGGCCAGTAACTATCTGTACATGTGCGCAAAGGAAGATTTTTCAGGCTACCATAATTTTGCCCGCACCTTGAGTGAGCATAACGAAAATGCAAGCCGCTACCAGCGTGCCCTCACCATTGAGCAACGCAAAGGAGCAGCCTTACGAAGAAAAAAGAAAACGCAGAGCTAGAAATCTTGTACACCACCGAAACACACATACGCGTTCGCTACGGAGAGACTGACCAGATGCAGTATGTGTATTATGGCAATTACGCCATGTACTACGAAGTGGCACGCGTTGAAAGCTTGCGACAGTTGGGCCTTACTTACAAAGAGCTTGAAGCAATGGGCATTATCATGCCGGTGCTAGAGAATCATTCCGAGTTTCTTTCACCGGCCGTGTACGATGAGTTGCTTCGAATTGTGGTGACTATTCCGGAGAAACCTTCGGTGCGTATACAATTCTTGTACGAGATTTACAATGAGCAGGCCAAACTGATCCACCGGGGTAAAACGTTGCTCGCTTTTGTCAACCAAAAAACCGGTAGGCCCTGTCGTCCACCGGAGGCTTTTCAACTGGTATTGGCGCCTTATTTTTAACTTAGTGTCCTCTTGCTATGAAGTACGCCATTCGCAAACGGATATTAAAAGTGCCATCGGCCCGCACCAGCCGACATTGGCTGAAGCGAATCAAGATCAAAGGCAGCGACAATCTTTCGTTGTATAAGTTTTTTAAAATTTTCCTTTTCAACATCCAGGAAGATGAAATAATGGATCGTGCCAACGGGGTAGCGTACAATTTTATCTTGGCCATTTTCCCTACCATCATCTTTTTGTTTACACTGATTCCTTACATCTCTACATATTTCCCTACCATCAATCAAAACGCCATCATGGAGTTTCTGGCCGACTACATGCCGGCCAGCATGTATGAAGTGGTGTCAGGTACTGTGTTGGATATTCTCAATATTCAACGAGGCGGTCTACTCACATTTGGTTTTGTGTTTGCGTTGTACCTGGCCACTAATGGGATGATGGCCCTGATGCGGGCATTCAATGCGTGCTACAAAACGGTAGAGAGTCGCGGGTTTTTTAAGATGAGATTGACGGCCACGGGGCTTACCATCATATTGGCCGTGGTGCTGTTGGCAGCCGTGGTGCTGTTGATAGTGGGCGAAATCGTCATCAGTCGAGTGACGCACGAATTGTCAGACTTCAGCAACCTGCGGCTGGACCGGTTGTCGCTCTTTGGTCTGTTCGTGCTGAGGTTCCTCGTTATCTTCATCGTGTTCTTCTTTGCCGTGTCATTCATCTACTACTTTGGGCCAGCCGTGCATTACAACTGGAAGTTTTTTTCGGTTGGGTCGTTCATCGCTACGCTTGCCTGCCTGGGCGTGTCATACGGTTTCTCGTTTTACATTACCAATTTTGGGAGTTATAATAAAGTGTACGGCTCCATTGGGGCGCTCATCGCATTGATGGTCTGGATACAGTTGCTCACGGTGGTGCTGCTCTTCGGCTACGAAATAAATGCCAGCCTGCACTACGGCCAGAAAGTTGAGGCCGTAGAAAGGCGACGTAAGGTGACCCGAAAAGAAAAAAGCGAGCG
>JAIENH010000273.1 GCA_019751475.1 Cyclobacteriaceae bacterium | reverse complement strand
GCCCACTCCCGCCAACACCCACCACGCTACTTGAATGCGATACGTATAGCGTTCTAAAAAGCTATTTAAAAACCACCAAGCGAAAGGTGCAGCGATAACAAACGCAATAATCACCAGTCGCGAAAAATCTTTCGATATCAACATCACCAGGCTTCCTACCGATGCGCCCATTACTTTGCGGATGCCTACTTCTTTGGTGCGCTGCTCAGCTGTAAAGGCAGCCAATCCAAACAGTCCTAAACAAGTGATGAGGATAGCGAGCCCTGCAAAGATTCCCGCCAAGCGGCTGATGAGATTAATCGTTTGAAATTTCTTTTCAAAATCAACATCTGCAAAGCGATATTGAAATGGATAGTTAGGGTTTATCTTTTTGAACACACTTTCAACCTTGGCAAGAGAAGCTTTTAAATCTACAGTTTTGTTTAGCCGCAGCGTAACGGTGCTACTCCAGCTAGGTATAAAAACCATTGTCAATGGCTCTACGGGCGTATAGGGCGAATCCATCACCACATCTGCAATGACACCAATGATTTCATATTGTTGCCCCCCAAGCGTTTCAATTTTTTGACCGAGCGGTTTTTCCATGCCCATCATTTTTACTGCGGCTTGGTTTACAATTACCGCGCTGGAGTCGCTTTTGAAGTCGCGCGAAAAATCACGCCCTTCAATTATCTTAATGCCCATGGTTTCGGTGTAATCATACTCAGTGGCAATAGTCGTAAAGGCAGTGCGAGCCTCGTCTGTTTTGCCCGGCCATTTTACCTCGTTGTTGGAAAAGCTAGATGTTATCGGGCTGTTACTTTTGCAAACCGATTTTACAACTCCCGTACGCACCAACTCTTCGCGAATGGTTTTAAAGTTGGTCTCCAGTTCTCCATTCGTCCAAATTTGAATGAGATTTTCGCGGTCATAACCCATGTCGCGATTTTTAACGTGTTGTATTTGTTGGTACACCACAATGGTCCCTGCGATAAGGAACATAGAGAATACAAACTGAAGTACCACCAACACTTGCCGAGGTGTGCTAGCTCCTTTGCCAACATTTATTTTCCCTTTTAAAACTTTTACTGCTTCAAATGAAGATAAGTAGAACGAAGGATAGCTGCCTGCTAGAATGCCAATGATTAGGGTGAGTGCCAGTGCAGCCAGCCAAATCATCGGATTTGAATAGCTGATGGCGATAGATTTCTTTACCAGTACGTTGTAGCTGGGGAGCGCCAGTTCAACAAGCACAATCGCTATGATAAAAGAGATAGCAGTAATGGCAATCGATTCACCTAAAAATTGAAAGATTAATTCTTTTCTGCGCGAGCCGATGCTTTTGCGAATGCCCACTTCGCGCGCACGGCTTTCACTGCGAGCGGTGGCCAAGTTCATAAAGTTGATACAGGCGATGAGAAGAACAAAAATCGCGATGGCGGTAAACATTCGTACATACACAATTTGCCCGCCTGTATTCTTGCCTTCTTCAAAGTTGGAGTGCAATCGCCATTTGGCCATGGGGTGAAGGAATAGCTTTGCAGTAGGTGACTTAGGATTATTTTCTTTAATAATGGAGCCAATCGATTGATCTACTTCTTCTTTAGTAGCTCCCTCTTGCAGCAGGGCATACATTTGAAAGCTGTTGTTGTCCCAACTATCTTTTGAGTTTCTTACCCAAAACTGTGTCTTTTCGTAGTAGCTGAAAGGAAGCACGTAGTCAAACTCCAAAAACGATTGCTCTGGCACATCTTTAACGATACCCGAAACTTTTAATTCATCGCCATTGTCAACCTTAATAGTTTGGTTGAGTGCACTGCCATTTTTAAAGAACGATTTCGCTGTGGATTCAGTGATAACAATTTTGGTGGGCTCATTCAATGCCGTAGCAGGGTCTCCTTCAATCATCTCGTAGCTAAACATCTTAAAGAAATCTTCGCTTGCGCTGATGCCGTATTTGTTCAACCGATTTTCGCCCACTTGTAGTAAATTGCCCTCGCCCCAATTGGTCATCACCACACTTTTTATTTTACTTGATTTTTGGGGAAGTACTTCTTTTAATTTGTAGGGCATGCTATTGCCAGTGCCGATGTGCCCGTTCCACTCTTGGCTTTGGTAAAGCTTGTAGATGTTGTTGTAGTTGGCGTGAAACTTATCGTACGCGTATTCATCGGCTATCCATAAAAAAATCAGGATGCTGGCAGCGAGGCCCACGGCCAGTCCACCGATGTTGATAAAGGAGTACGCTTGATTTTTCAGTAGGCTTCTGAAAGCGATTTTGATGTAGTTGCGCAGCATAGGTAACAATTTACTGCCACTAGTTCCAAATCAGTGCCAATGATTAGAATTGCCTTATTCTATTAGAAAAGGAGGTTTTTTAGAATGTCAGGTAATCAATTACGGACGGGTATGTCCGCAATCGGTCAATCAATATGACCGTGATAGCGTAGCTCTTTTTCTCTTTCCAGTTCTTCTTTTTCGCGCTTGATGCGCACCTTCGCCACGGGACCAACCATGATGGGCACGGTCTCTACCTCCACATTGGCCAGTTCGAGTCCATACATTTCTTCGGTGGTGAGGCTGTGCTTTTTGATAAAGCGATATCCCTGGATGATCAGGTTGTCGAACGAGGAGATCTCGCTGTCAACGGAAGCAAGGGAGTGGAGCATGATAAACTTGAAGTCGGCAGGCATGCTGTGCTTGCGCAGCGAGTCGTAGTGACTCACCAGGTCAATCTCTGCATTCTCCGCCATGTCGTGCAGAATTTTCGCGAAGAGCAGGTTCACACGATGGTCGGCCTTGAAGCCCAGCTTGATTCGTACGAAGAAACACTTTCGTGGAATAACGGTATCAACCGAATACTTGGATGTGTACGGACTGTCTACAGTGTCCACATGGAGGAACCAATACACATCTGCCCGTTTGGGTCTCTTTTTGAAAATAGAATAAATAATGTTGGAGTCAATGTAACGCTTGCTGTCGGCCACGGCCATAAATACAAGATTGGTCGACTCTTTTGGTATTGTATTGTCAGCTTGCAGGTCTTGAATCAGCGGTACATAGTGTTTCAAATCGACAAACTCAGTATGACGATCCCTTAGCTTACGCGCTTTCAGCAGAATGAACATCATCAGAAAAAACGTGAACGCGATGGAAAATGAAAACCATCCACCGTGGGTAAACTTGCTCAGGTTTGAAATAAGGAAGGCGCCTTCAACGGTAAAGAATACGATTGCCAGTCCCACTGTGCGTATGGTGGATTTCTTGGCGGTAGAAAAATAATAGACCAGCAGCGAGGTGGTCATCAGCATATCAAACGTGATGGCCAGACCGTAGGCTGACTGCATTTTGTCTGATTCTTGAAAATACAATACCACCATTATGCAGCCGAACATCAATATCCAGTTGATGGCTGGAATATAGATTTGGCCTTTCACCTGGCTAGGGTAGCGCACGCGTGTAGCAGGCCATAGTTTTAATTTCATTGCCTCATTCACGAGTGTGAATGTACCTGAGATCAAGGCCTGACTCGCAATCACGGTAGCCATCGTTGCAATGATGACTCCAAAAATCAGAAGCCAGTCGGGCATCATAGAGAAGAACGGAATGGTGCCGCCCAACGGCTGATCATGAAAATTATTGAGTATCCAAGCTCCTTGTCCGAAATAACTTAATAGCAAAGAGATTTTTACAAAGCCCCACCCCAGCCGTATGTTACTCTTTCCGCAATGACCAAGGTCAGAATACATCGCCTCGGCCCCCGTTGTACAAAGAAAGATCGCTCCCAGTATCCAAAATCCGCCCGGGTACTTAGCGAGTAAGTTGAATCCGTACACCGGGTTGACGGCCTTTATTATTTCCGGATTGAATGAAAGATGATAAGCGCCTACTGCCCCAATGAAAATAAACCACACCAGCATCACAGGGCCGAATGTGCTGCCCACCACACTGCTGCCAAATTGCTGAAACACAAACAGGGCCACCAAAATGATCATTACGATGGTGATGATCGTTTGATTGGAGATCGTAGGTGCAATTGTCTTCAGACCCTCCACGGCAGAGGTCACACTCATGGCTGGTGTCATAAAGCCATCGGCAATTAGCGTGCAGCACCCGATGATAGCCGGAAAAATTACCCACGTAGCCTTGTATCTCCTTACCAATGCATAAAGGGCAAAAATCCCACCCTCACCCTTGTTGTCAGCGTTGAGGGCGAGGTACACATACTTGATTGAGGTGATAATGGTGAGTGTCCAGAATACGCATGAGAGACCACCTAAGATCAGGTCTTCTGTGACAATATTTGATCCTGCTATAAATCGCAAGGTGTAAATAGGAGAGGTACCAATGTCGCCATAGATAATCCCCAGCGAGACTAATACACCCGCAGCCGAAAGCTGATATTTGTTAAGGTCTCTTGAACCGTCCATGATTACATTTCTTCGCGTGGCTTTCCAATGATTAACCGGTTGCTCCGATCAAATGTGAAATAATTCCACACCCAACTGAAGAACGTAAATACTTTATTTCTAAAACCAATGATGGAGATCAGGTGAATAAACATCCAAATGTACCAGGCAAAGAAGCCTTGCGTTTTGAAAGCCTTCAAGTCAACCACTGCTTTGTTTCTACCCACGGTGGCCATGCTGCCCTGATCTTTGTAGTGAAACGGCTTCAATGGCTTTTTCTTTACGAGCCTCTCAATATTCTCAGCCACCAGTTTTCCCTGCTGCATGGCAGGCGGTGCCATTTGCGGGTGGCCTTTAGGAAAATGTTCATCCACACCTTCCATGAGTGCCACATCACCAATGGCAAAAATATTTTCGTATCCCTTCACGCGGTTAAATTCATCCACCAGCATGCGGTTGCCTCGGGCAATGATGTCTGGCTGAAGACCTTGAATGGGGTTGCCTTTCACGCCAGCCGCCCATACCAACGTGCGTGAGATTAATTTTTCACCCGTATTGAAAACTATCGAGTAGCCATCGTATGATTTCACAGCGCAGTTCAGGTGGACTTTCACACCCATGCGTTCTAAGTATTCCAACGCTTTCGCGGAAGCCTTTTCTGACATGCCGTTCAGTAATCTTGATCCAGCCTCCACCAAGTGGATATCCATTAGCGACATATCGATTTCCTTGTAGTCTTTAGGAAATACATTTCGTTTAAGTTCTGAAAGAGCACCGGCCAACTCAACACCAGTAGGCCCTCCACCCACGATTACGTAGTCCATCAAGCTGTTGATAGCCTCAATATCATCGGTGAGCAAAGCGGCCTCCATGTTGCGCAAGATTTTGTTTCGCAACTGAATAGAGTCTTCGATGGTCTTCATCGGCATGCCGTACTTTTGCACATCGGCCATGCCATAAAAATTAGTGACAGCCCCGGTGGCAATCACCAGGTAGTCGTAAGTTGCTTTTCCAATAGAAGTCTCTATTGTATTTTCCTGTGGCTTGATCTGAGTTACTTCACCTAATCGGAAATAAAAATTATCGCGATAGGAAAATCGCTTTCGCAAAGGAAAAACAATCGAACTGGTCTCAAGTCCGGAGGTTGCTACTTGGTATAGCAATGGTTGAAATGTGTGGTGATTATAGCGATCAAACAGCACTACCTGTGCCTTGATATGCTTGAGATTTCGCACCACTTCGAGCCCTCCAAATCCGCCACCTATTACGATTATTCGGGGTTCGCCCAGGTCTGCAATACGCGTTTGCGTGGTAATGGAATTGGGCATTAAAAACGTTCAAAAAATCCGTAAACCGGGGCGAATTTACTCCATTAGCGCTGAATTTGTCGATTCGTCTAAAAATAATTTAGGGGCGCTAACAGACTGGGTGCAAACGGATGTATTTTTGCCGCATTAAACCAAAATCTATGAAGCACTTAATTATTATCGTATCAATAGCCACTTTTTTGGCCGGCTGTGGCGGGGCAGAGAAGAAGCTCCAGACCAAGGTTGACTCATTACAAAATGAATTGCAGTTGAGACAACAAATGGAACAAACCCTTTCGGAAGTTGGCACCCTGATGGACTCTATTGATGCCAATCGTCAGTTGTTGCGTGTAAACATGGTAGAAGGTACTACGTACTCCGACTACACTGCGCGCATGAAGGACCTGAACAACTACGTGAAAGACACGCAAAGCAAAATCGGTGACTTGGAGAAGTCATTAAAGAAGTCAAAAGCCAATAACAATG
>JAIENH010000276.1 GCA_019751475.1 Cyclobacteriaceae bacterium | reverse complement strand
AGCTAATCTTCAAATCATGTGGGAAAACACTTCTGTGAAAGTACCGATTACGGTAGAGTTTGACGCCAAGGTGATGAAGAGCATTGAGGCCAGCACTAAGGTGAGCCCCAATAATCTTTACAACGCGGCAACTTACTATTTTGAAAACGGTAAAGACATGAAGCAGGCACTTGAGTGGGCCTCTACTGCTGCAGCTTCTAATGCAGATGCTTTCTGGATGATGCACCTCAAGGCAAAAATTCAAAAAGCTATGGGCGACAAGGCAGGTGCAATGACCTCTGCAATGGCTTCTAAAGCTTCTGCTGAAAAAGCTAAGAACGCAGACTATGTAAAAATGAATGACGACTTGATGAAGGGATTGAAGTAATCAGTCTAATTCTCTTTTAAGATCATCCCGCTAATCCCGCATGGGCGTGATTAGCGGGATGATTTATTTTCAATTGTCTGTAGTATAAAGGCCACACCAACTACCACGACACATCCTACAATATTGTACAAGAGGAACGCAACATCGGTAAAGAAATACAGGTACAAAATCACTGCTTCGCCTACGATAGCTGCCCAGAAGACAGCTGTTGATCGGAGATACTTAATATAGAAGGCCGATAAGAAAATACCGAGTATGGTGCCGTAAAAAAGAGAGCCGACAATGTTCACAAATTGAATGAGGTTCTCAGCCTGATTGGCAAGACTCGCAAAGATCATGGCAAATACGGCCCATCCGGCCGTGAGCCACTTCGAGGCCTTGACGTAGTGTCCATCATTTTCTGCTGGCCGGATGGAGCGCTTATAAATATCCACAGCACTTGTTGATGCCAGTGCGTTCAACTCAGAAGCAGTAGATGACATGGCGGCTGAAAATACCACGGCCAGAAGAAGACCAATCAATCCGTGGGGCAGATAAGTCATCACGAAATTTATAAAGACGTAGTCCTTGTCCTGAGTATTAGCCTTTGGAAGGGCCTTCTTGATGGCTTGCTTTGCCTGGGTGCGAAGGCCTGCTTCGTTTTTCTGGACTTCGGCCAAAGCCGCTTTGGTGTTCTCTATTGCTGGATTATCTCCTTGCTGTATGGCCGTCACCAATTTTCCAGCAATCTCTTTACGTTCCTGAAATACTACCGAATAGGACGACTCCAGTTTGGTTAAATCCGTGGCAGCGCTGGTACTCATGGCCTGGCGTTGCAATGCCTGGTTATGGATAAGGGGTGCCTGGTGAAACTGATAAAAGACAAAAATTAAAATACCGATGTAGAGGATGATAAACTGCATGGGCACTTTAAGCAAACCATTAAAGATCAAACCCAAGCGACTCTCGGTAATGGAGCTTCCGCCCAGGTAGCGCCCCACCTGCGACTGATCGGCACCGAAATAGGAAAGAAAAAGAAAAAGTCCACCGATGAGACCTGACCAGATGTTGTAACGATCAGAGAGATTGAAAGACAAATTGATCAAATTCATCTTGCCCATCTCCCCTGCCAGTTGAAATGTATTGCCAAACGTAACACCATCTGGAAGTTTTGAAAAAGCGATGGACGCGGCAGTGATCATGCCACCCATAATGATGGCCAACTGATACTTTTGCGTAATGCTCACCGCTTTGGTGCCGCCTGTTACGGTGTAGATCATCACTAATGAACCGATCAGCAATGTGGTGAGATGAATATCCCATCCTAAAATAGTAGAAAGGATCAGTGCTGGTGCGTAGATGGTGATCCCGACCGATAGTCCGCGGAGCATCAAAAAATAAAAAGCTGCCAGTGTACGGGTTTTGCGGTCGAAGCGTGTCTCCAAGTATTCGTATGCGGTAAAGACCTTCAGCTTGTGATACAGCGGCACAGCTGTGATAGACAAAATGATCATGGCCAGCGGCAGCCCAAAGTAAAACTGAAGGAATCGCATACCATCCTCATAGGCCTGGCCGGGCGTTGATAAAAATGTGATCGCACTGGCTTGCGTGGCCATGATAGACAAGCAAACTGTCCACCAGGGCAGGCTCTTATTACCCAACAAATAACCCTGCATATTGCTGGCACCCCGCGTTTTCCAAACACCATAGCTTACGATAAGGGCTAGCGTTCCGAATAAGACAATCCAGTCGATCGCGTTCATTGAAACGAAAAGGTGATAAAGAGATAGGTTACGACTTGTGCCAGCATGGTAAGCAGTACCAGCCAATACCACCCGCTCCAGCGGCTGAACACAGGGGGTTTTTCATTACCAGGCACTTCGCTCATTTCGAGGATTTTATTTTTTGTGTCTGAGGCTTGGGTGACTTGCCCAGCGATGCCAGGTTCGCAAATAACTTATAAGCCCCCACTACCCCTTCCGGTAATTCTCGGAAGAATGACAAGCCTGTATACACATAGTGGCCCGTGCCATACTTTGCAATGAGCAAGCTGCCGTCACGAGCGGGCTCTCCGGCATCATTGCATGATAGCAAAGCCTCAAAATTTGCATCCCATTTATCAGGGAAATAAAGACCTCGCTCCTGCACCCATCCGTTAAAGTCCTGCGCAGTGATTTTGTTAGGCGTATTCAAAGCTGGATGATCGGGTTTTAAAATTCGCACAGGGGTATTTTCTTCAGTTACACGCTCACGCGAAATATTCAACGGAAAAGGAGAAAATTTATCCTTGTCTACCTCCAGGTCAGAGCTGGTGTTGTATTGCACGATCATGGTACCGCCCTTCTTAACGTACTCAAGTAAGTCGCCAATAAAATGACGCAGGCGTTCGTTGGTATTGAGCGCGCGAATTCCTAACACGACTGCATCCAGCCGTTGCAAGTTCGCTGGAGTTACCTCTTCGTTTTTCATTTCCCACACTTCATAGCCCATGTTGCGTAGGGCACCGGGAATCTCATCACCGGCACCGGCAATGTACCCGATGAGCTGTCCTTCTTTTTTCAAGTCAATCCTCACCACCTTCGACTCAGAGAGTGGCTGCAACGTCTGGTAAGGAATATGATCATACACGATAGACTGAACCGCCCGATTATAGACTTTGCCTTGCACTTCAATCTGAGCACCAATGGTAAACGCGCCTTCATCGCTTGTTGGAGTTACCATGAATTCAAGTTTCTTTTCTTCACCCCGCTTTGTCAACTCCACGGGTATTGCGGTTGGTTCAGATTTCCATCCAACAGGAAGAGCAAGACTCACGCTGCCCATTAGTTTGCTGGCAGCTGACGACTTCACCAATACGTTTACAGCACGAGCTTGTGTGTTGTTCATCACATAAACCTTCTGCGAAAGGTTGACAAAAGCAGGAGGAACCACTTCAAACGGCCGTGACAATTCACCCTTTACAGGATCAGTCCATTTGTAAATGAGTGGCACATTGATAGCCAATTTCTCACCGTTGATCTCCACCATACAACTGATATTTACTGCGGGATCATTCTCAGGCTTTCCTATCAACTCAGGAGAAGCCACGTAAAATAATCCTAATGAGTGGTCTTCCAGAAGCCAATACGGTGCGGAGTATGTTAATGATGGCGATAACGATCTTTTGACTTTAAATGTATTGAGTTTGTTGAAACCTAAATCAAGATTGGCAGTAGTGTCGATCAGGAGCGCATTGCTCTGCATCTGCAAAATCTTTACAGGAACATTGGAACGGTTCACCCATTCAAACGAACTTGTTACTGGATCTCCCGGGGCAACCCATGGCTGATCGGCTGTTGCTTCAGCAAACAGGCCCGTGCAATCTTGAATGAGCTGATTTACTTCCTTTAGCTTTCTGTCTTTCCAGATAGAGGGCGATAAGGCTGATATCGATTTTCTGATTTGAAGTAAAGCGGGAATAGAAGCCGATAGGTTTTCAGGATTAAATTCCTTGATAGCTTTTTCAACGAGTGGTTGCACTTTGTCTCCACCAGCTACACGCACCCAAGTAGTGTTGATACCGTCAAAAAGGTCTTTACCCGCCTTCTCTCCTTTTGCATATTCAAAAAACTCTTGAGAACTGCCACGCCTGCCCGCTGATCCAAAGCCCTGGCTCTTATGTTGCGACCGGCTTTCGGCTGCGATCTCTGAGTACGACTTACCCAGCAGTGTATTGTATGTTCCCATGTCAACGCTTACTACACCCGGAGTGTTCTCATCAATCTTTTGGTTCCACCAGCGGCCGGTGTTTGTGTAAAGGCGCTTTACTTGCCAGGTACCAAATTCTTTTACTTGTTCGGGAAGGAAATCTGGTCTGTTCGTAAGGTCAAATGCCTCTTGCGCCAATACCGCAGAAGCGGTGTGATGACCGTGACCAGCCCGTTCATCAGGTGGAAAGCGGGTAAGAATAATATCTGGTTTGAATTGCCGCATCACGCGGGATACATCTGAAAGAATTTCATTTTTTCCCCAGATGGCGAAGGTCTCTGTTGCATTTTTTGAAAAGCCAAAGTCATTGGCGCGAGTAAAAAATTGCTGACCTCCATCCAGGCGCCTGGCGGCTAATAGTTCCTGCGTACGAATGAGTCCAAGCTGATCTCTGATTTCGGGGCCGATCAGATTTTGACCTCCGTCACCACGCGTCATCGACAGGTAGGCGGTAGTCGCGAGGCGGTCGTTTGCCATGAAGGTGATGGCCCGTGTGTTTTCATCATCGGGATGAGCGGCTACGTACAGCACCGAAGCCAAAATATTTAATTTCTTCAACTTAAGTTGGATGGCAGACGCATCCGGCTGGCGCTGTGCAATGGTTAGTGTGGATATGCACAGAAGTAAAATGGATAATTGTCTTCTCATAAAGATTAGTCGGGCAAATGTACGACAGAGCAAAAACCCGTGTTGCAAAGTTGATACAAGCGGTCTGATTTCAATACAACTGCCGAATTAGAACTTGCCCCGCTTCTCGCCATTGATCAAAAAAGTGCCGTCCTCCAGTACCAAGAGGTGCACCCGGCTCAGGTTTTTCTTTTCAGGCGATAAGAAATAGATATTGAATTCGTAGGGTGAAACTCGGTCTTTCATATCGTCTGTGTAGCCTAAGTCAATTTTAAACGTAGTGCCAACTTCAGCTTTCTTGGTGACAACTGAATTGCCCAGGTTGTTGATGCCGCGTATGCGAACCTCTCCTTCTTTTAGTGACAGGACAGTAAAATTTACCATGAGGTAAGGCAGCGGCCCCGACACTTTTCTCCGCTCGTGTTGTTCACGCGTTTCCCCGTAATCCACCGTAAGGTTATCAACGGATGGGCGTTGCTTGAATTTGTAGTCTAATTCGACTTTGATTTCCTCGGCTGGCTTGTAAGGCACCTCCTCCTGCGGAAGCAAAAACAGCGGCAACAAGAGTAGTGATAGAAGCATCCTTGATTTTGTTTAACGAGGCAAGTTATAAAGTTTGAACCAACGAGATCAAAAATCGTACCTACGGCCTGCCAATCGCTACGGCTGTCAATGTCTTTACCGATCCCCATGGAAATGTATACTCGCCTGCAGGCACGTCAATGCGCTTGAAGTCACCGCTCACCTTGCCGTTAGCAAACGTGATGGAGTAAGGATAAACCAATTTGGCATCATTAGCACTTATCCGAATGGAGGTAATCGAAGGCAGACTCACACCAGACAGTTGGGCTACAGCATTACCCGATACACCGTCTACCACCATGGTAGGATTTTGAATGTCCAGTGAGCCGGAAGAATTTTTAACGAGGTCAAACGTCACGGCTATTTTACCGTCAGGTGTGGTATATGCCCACTTGCCTTCAGCTGAGGATGGCCCGCTCTCTTTTTTGCATGCTGCGCAAAACATCACCAAAATCAAAGCCCAGGTAGAAATTCGCATACCTTCTTGTGTTTTATGCAAGATAACAATTCACCGCTTGCCGGAAAACGGCCTGCCATCGGTATAAAAAGTGTGGTGGTTGCTTTTCAAAATGCAGTAGTTTGACGGCAAAAAACAATTACCCATGAAAAAAATTCACCTGGCTTTTGTACTCATACTTTTTACCTCCGTGTCCGGGCTAGCACAAAAAGTGCGTAAGCTTCAGGCAGATTCCACTGTGACCACCACCGGTGAAGTGACTGTAAAAGGAAAGCGATTTCCATATACAGTGGTGACCGGCACGCAGCCCGTGTGGGATGAGGACGGAAAGGCCATCGCTGCCCTGGAGTATACGTACTACGAGCGCACGGATGTCACCAACAAATCGACTAGGCCGCTGGTGATCTCTTTCAATG
>JAIENH010000623.1 GCA_019751475.1 Cyclobacteriaceae bacterium | reverse complement strand
CACATCGTGGCGGCTACGGGCATGGTGCAAAATCCGAAAGAGGTGCTGACCCCGGAGCAAATCGAACGATTCGAGAAAGCTAAAACTTCCTTTGACAAGCCGGTGATCATCGCCTCGCAAGCGGAAGCCATCGTGCGCGAGAAAACGAAATCAAAAGAAAAGAAGACCTGGAAGTTCAAAGCAGAAAATGTGCGCGACTTTGCTTTTGCGTCTTCACGCAAATTTATCTGGGATGCCCAAGCCGTGAAGGTGGGCAACAATACGCCCTTGGCCATGTCATACTACCCGAAGGAAGGCAACCAGCTGTGGGAACAAGAATCAACCAAGGCAGTAAAAAATTGCCTCGTGACATATTCAAAATACAGCATTGATTATCCCTATCCGCAAGCTACATCAGTGCATCACGCATCGCTAGGCATGGAGTACCCCATGATTTGTTTCAACGGTGCCCGCCCCAACAAAGACGGCACATACTCTGATCGCACCAAGTGGGGTCTGGTGGGTGTGGTGATTCACGAAGTGGGTCACAACTTTTTTCCCATGATCATCAATAATGACGAGCGCCAGTGGACGTGGATGGACGAAGGTGTTAACACATTTGTGCAGTATCGCACCCAGGTTGAAAATTATCCTGACATGCCCCAGCGCAGAGGACCTGCCTCGCTCATCGTGCCTTATATGAAAGGTGATAATAGTTTGCAGCGGCCGCTGATGACCAACTCCGAGCAGGTCATTCAGTTTGGGCCGGAGCAGTATGCCAAATGTGCCACAGGCTTAAATATTTTGCGCGAGACCGTAATGGGACCTGAATTGTTCGACAAGGCATTTAAAGAATATGCGCAGCGCTGGGCGTTCCGTCATCCCAAGCCGGCCGACTTCTTCCGCACGCTGGAAGATGCATCGGCTGTTGACCTCGATTGGTTTTGGCGCGGATGGTTTTATACGACCGATGTGTGCGACCAGTCGATCGACAAAGTAAAGTGGTATCAGGTGCGAAAAGAGCAAAGTAACGTAGAGAACAAAGGCAAGGCCGTGAAGAAAGGAGATCTCGCTTCCGCGAATGCGGGAGAAAAAAATCCGAATGACTTTAGCGGTGGGCCGGAGCCCTTCTCGGTAATTCCTACCGATGCCCGTTTTTATGGTGAGTTCCTCAACCGCGTAGATGACAAGGCTTTGATTTCAAAAATGGAGAATAAGAATTTCTACGAAGTAACGCTCACCAACAAAGGCGGACTCGTGATGCCGGTGGTGATTGAGTGGACATATAAAGACGGCTCTAAGGAAATTGAACGTATCCCGGCCGAGATCTGGCGCAACAACGAAACGAAAGTGACGAAGGTGTTTATGAAAGAAAAGGAAGTCGCCAACATCGTGCTCGATCCGCAAAAAGAAACATCAGACATCAACACTACTGATAATGTGTTTCCGAAGGCAGCCCAGGTAAGCAAGTTTGATGAGATCAAGAAAAAGTAATCGTTAACCCAATCATTTAATGTCTGTATCTGGGGGAAAATCCCTCGCCTTTAGGCGAAGACTTTAGTTTAATAATTTTGTATGAAGCGAACACTAGATGACTCAGCGATTTTCTCCCGAATGATTTCCGAGTCTATGTGCATTGCTTCAGTCGGCTTTAGCCGATACTAAACCCTTCGGCTTTTAGCCGAAGGTAGTTCAGTTTCGAATAGAATTAACACGTACACCATGAGAAAATTATCGATTGTTTGTTTGCTGGCCCTTTGCTTTGCCGCCAATGCCCAGCAAAAGTGGCAGGGCAAATTTGAGCAGCTTGACCAGATGCTGCCTACGCCTAATACCTATCGCAGCAGTTCGGGCACACCGGGACCCGCGTACTGGCAGCAGCGCGCTGACTATGTGATCAGTGCTGAACTGAACGATGATAACCAAAGCATCAGTGGATCGGAGACGATCACCTACTTCAACCAGGCGCCCGAAGAGCTGAAGTACCTGTGGGTGCAGCTAGACCAAAACATCAATGCCGACAACAGCATGACACGTAAAACTTCCGGCAGCGGTATACGCGATTCTATTCCTGCCAAGTTTTTGGCTACATCAGCGGCCGCACTTGATTACAAAGGTGGCTTTAACATAAAGTCGGTAAAGGATGCCGCAGGCAAAGATTTGCCTTACGTCATCAACTACACCATGATGCGCGTGGATATGCCAAAGCCACTGAAGAATGGTGAACAGTTTGTGTTCTCCATCGAGTGGTCGTACAATATCAACGACCGCATGTTGGTGGGTGGACGAAGCGGTATGGAGTTCTTTCCTGATGATGGAAACTATGTGTACACTATTGCGCAGTGGTTCCCACGTATGTGCGTGTTTGACGATTACGAAGGCTGGCAAAACAAACAGTTTTTAGGCGGTGGTGAGTTTGCGCTTACGTTCGGAAACTACAAAGTGCGATTGACGGTGCCTGCAGATCATATCGTAGGTGCTTCTGGTTGGCTGCAAAATCCAAAAGACGTGTTAACTTCTGAACAGATCACGCGTTTCGAAAAAGCGCGCAAGACATTTGATCAACCGGTATTCATTGTCACGGCTGCAGAGGCCTTGAAGAAGGAAAAAGAGCGCTCGAAGAAAAAGAGCACGTGGGAATTTCATGCAGACAATGTGCGCGACTTTGCCTTTGCGTCTTCGCGTAAGTTTATCTGGGATGCCGTGGCTGTGAAAGTAGGAGACAAGACTCCGCTGGCGCAGTCACTCTACGGAAAAGAAGGCAATCCACTGTGGGAAAAAGAATCCACCAAAGCCATTAAAAACACGCTTGAGGTTTACTCGGCCCGCACGTTCGATTATCCCTATCCTACAGCTTACTCGGTGCACGGTGCCAGCATCGGCATGGAGTATCCGATGATCTGCTTCAACTTTGGTCGCCCTGACAAAGACGGAAAATACAATGACCGTAAGCGCGATGGCATGATCTCCGTAGTGGTGCACGAAGTAGGACACAATTTCTTCCCCATGATTGTCAACAACGATGAGCGTCAGTGCACATGGATGGACGAAGGACTTAATACCTTCCTGGAAAAAGAAACCAAGCGCGAGCGCTACCCGGAACTTGACTTGGTGCACGGCACACCTAAAGGCATCGTGCCTTTTATGAAGGGCGATAAAAATGTGATGCGCCCGGTGATGGCCATGTCTGACAACCAGGCGGGAAGCTTTGGCCCGAATGGTTACACAAAACCCTCGGCCGCTCTTACGCTCTTGCGCGAAACGGTGATGGGGCCCGAACTCTTTGACAAAGCATTTAAAGAATATTCTCAGCGGTGGATGTTCAAGCATCCCAAGCCGGGTGACTTTTTCCGCACCATGGAAGACGCATCGGCTGTTGATCTTGACTGGTTCTGGCGCGGATGGTTTTACACTACCGACAACGTAGACCTGACGGTGGACAACGTGAAATGGTTTAAAGTAAAATCCACCACGGTGGATCCTGAAAACAAAAATGTAAAAGTGAAACAGGGCGACCTGGCCGCCAAGTCAAACGGGGGCAATGCCACTGACTTTTCGCAAGGACCGCAGGAGTTTACTGTCATCAACACACCTGACAACATGTACGGTGAATTCAGAAATAAAATTGATGACAACGCTGTGCGCAAAAAATTGGAAGGCAAAAACATTTACGAAGTGACTCTGAAAAACACCGGTGGACTCGTGTCGCCCGTGATCATTGAGTGGACATACAAAGACGGCTCGAAAGAAATTGAGCGGATACCGGCCGAGATCTGGCGCAACAATGAGTACGAAGTGAAAAAGGTATTCATCAAAGACAAAGAAGTAACCAACATGCTGGTGGATCCCAATTTTGAAACAGCTGATGTGAACGTTAACGACAATGTATTCCCTAAAAAACCTGCCGAAAATAAATTCGATCAGATTAAGAAAGGAAGCAATTAACACATCCGCAAAAATCTATGAGCGTCAGGTGGGTCAACCGCCTGACGCTTTTTATTTTAAAGGAACAAGTATATCAAGCGCTATCCTCTCACATGATGGTGTAAGGTCCTCATTACCTCAAAAGGCTCTGTGGATTTCTCTGTGTTCCCAGTGGTTTTAAATTCTTAACCGCAGAGATCACACCGACAGAAATACATCTGATTTTTTTGGCGCTTTACAACTTTCTATCTTTGCATTATGAACGAGCTTCTTTTAAGCCGAATTACAATTGACCCTGAAAAATGTGGAGGTCATCCTTGCATTCGAGGCATGAGAATACGGGTCATTGATGTAATCGAACTCCTGTCTAATGGGTTGACACATCAACAAATTCTTGAGGAGCTACCTGATCTTGAAGAAGATGATATCAAGGCTGCATTAAAGTATGCCAGTGCAAGGCTGAATCATCCGGTTTTAGCAGCCTAATGCGTGTCTGCAAAAATTGACATTTGGATTGATGCTCAATTATCGCCATCAATTGCTTTGTGGCTCAACCAGAATTTTGACTTCGTAACGGCTCAGTCATTTAGATCACTTGGTTACAGGGATTCAAATGACTTGGCGATTTTCATGGCCGCCAAAGCACAGCGGAGCATTATTATGACAAAAGATAGCGATTTTATTAACTGGCTTAAACGATTGGGGTCACCACCTCAAATCATACTCGTTACGTGCGGCAATACCTCAAATACTCGATTGAAAGAAATCCTGCTTAAAACATTTACAAAAGCCTATGAAATGATATTAGCAGGTGAGCAATTCGTTGAAATCAAAGGCGATTGATTTTACTTCCCTTCAAAGAACTTCCCCACTTTTTCCAGGTCTACGTTTCCTCCCGACAGGATAATCCCTACATGCTTACCGCTGAATTTTGATTTGTCTTTCAGCACGGCTGCCAAAGGCACTGCGCAGGAAGGTTCAACAATAATTTTCAGTCGCTCCCAAATCAATCGCATAGCCGCTATAATTTCTTCATCGCTCACGGTAATGATCTCTTTCACATGTTCGTAAATAACGGGAAAGGTTTTGTCGCCCAGTGTGGTGAGCAGGCCATCGGCAATGGTCTGTGATTGGGCCGGTTCAATCTTGCCGCTTTTCATGGAGCGAAAGGCGTCATCCGATCCGGACGGCTCTCCGGCCACTACTTCTGTAGTGGGTGAAAAGTACTTTATCGCGAGGGCCGTGCCGCTGAGCAGCCCGCCTCCGCCTACAGGCCCCACCACCACATCCAGCGGGCCAGCCTCTTCCAGCAATTCCTTCGCGCATGTGGCCTGTCCTTCGATCACATCGTAGTTATTGAAGGGGTGGATCTCCGTGGCCCCAGTTCTCTTCACCACTTCTGCCAAGGTAGCTTCGCGCGATTCAAGGGTGGGCTCGCATTCAAAAATTTCACCACCATAACCCCGTACCCCACGCTTTTTAATCTCGGGAGCTGTACGCGGCATCACGATGTATGATTTTACGCCAAGAATTTTTCCAGCCCGCGCCAAGGCCTGTGCGTGGTTACCTGATGAGTGTGTAGCAATGCCTTTGGCGAGTTGTTCCTTGGAAAGTTTCAAGGAAGCATTCATCGCGCCTCGCGCTTTGAAAGCCCCGACCTTCTGAAAATTCTCACACTTAAAAAAGATCGAGCAGCCAGCGATCTCGTTAATCGAAGTGCTTGTCAGCACGGGTGTGCGATGAACGTATGACCTGATGCGGTCGTGAGCGACAGTAATAGATTCGCGTGTAATATTCATGTATCAGATTGTGTTAATCAAAATTTCATCCTACCCACTTCACCTTTTCTTGCAACGGGCTGCGTTTACCATCAGGCAGAGTTCCTTTTATACAACCGACATGCAGGAAGCCACACAGTTTGTCGTTTGGTAGCAAATCAAAAAAAGGTTTAGCCTCTTCTAAGTTAGTAACGCCCCCGGTACTCAGGTAGCACCCCACACCGTAAGCAGTAGCGGTTAGGTACATGTTTTCGATAGCGCAAAAGACAGCACCCAATTCTTCCCAATCCGGCACACTATTTTTTTCATCGCGTTTCATGCCGATGGCAATGATATGAGATGATTGCATCGGTTTGGTACGAAGTGATTCATAGCGGTCATCACGAAACGTGCCATTGGCCTCTGTTACTTGTTTGTAACACGCGGCCTGAAATGCAGCCAGCTTTTGAAGGCCCTCGCCTGTGAATACCGTGAATC
>JAIENH010000668.1 GCA_019751475.1 Cyclobacteriaceae bacterium | reverse complement strand
GCCGGTACAGCTGAAGTGGGCGAGAATGTGTCAATAGCGGTTGATGATTTTCAATCGCTGGCCAATTGTTGTGTAGATAAAAAAATAGAGCTGGTTGTTGTGGGCCCGGAAGTGCCATTGGTGAAAGGCATTCGAGATTATTTTGAGCAAGACCCGCGCGTGCGTCACGTTCTCATGGTGGGCCCGGGTAAGGTGGGAGCACAGTTGGAAGGCAGCAAAGATTTCTCAAAACGGTTTATGCTTCGTCACGGCATTCCCACCGCGCAAGCTCGAACGTTTTCATCTTCTCAACTGAAAAATGGACTTGACTATCTCACTATCTGCAGTCTTCCTATTGTATTAAAAGCTGACGGTCTCGCAGCCGGCAAGGGAGTTATCATCAGTCAAGATCGCCAAGAGGCAAAGCAAGCGCTTACCGATATGTTGGGCAACCGCTTATTTGGCGAAGCCAGTGAGAATGTGCTGGTAGAAGAATTCTTGGAAGGCATTGAGTTGTCAGTATTTGTGTTGACGGATGGAAAAAACTACGTGCTGCTTCCGGAGGCAAAAGACTACAAGCGCATTGGTGTTGGTGATACTGGCCCTAATACGGGCGGCATGGGAGCAGTCTCTCCGGTGCCTTTTGCCGACAAGGCTTTTATGAGTCGCGTGGAGCAAGAAGTTATTCGTCCTACAATCGAGGGACTTCGCAAAGAAAACATTTCATACCAAGGATTTATTTTCTTTGGACTCATGAACGTGGCGGGCAAGCCGTATGTGATAGAATACAATGCACGTATGGGTGACCCTGAAACGGAGGCTGTGATGACGCGCATTGACTCAGATGTGGTAGAGCTACTTACCGCTTGCGCGAAAGGAGAATTACAAGACAAAAAGATTGCTATCAATCCTGGCTACGCTACCACCGTAGTGATGGTGGCGGGGGGCTACCCAGGCAGCTATGAAAAGGGTAAAGTCATTTCAGGATTGGGTCAAAAAGACAATAGCTGGATTTTTCATGCCGGCACCAAGCGGTCGCAGGCAGGGGTAATAACGGACGGGGGGCGCGTACTGGCCGTAACCGGTCGGGGTAGCAGTTTGGAGGAAGCGCGCAAGAGTGCCTATGCGTGCGTTTCGTCCATTTCGTGGGAGAATGTATATTTCCGGACGGATATTGGAGTAGATTTGCTACAGTTAGGAAAATCAAATTAATACAAACGATCTTCTGGCAAGCCAGCTTGCGGGAAGACTAAAAAATAAAGTAGTATGGGTTGCGCTTGTGGAACATCAAAAGACGGAAAAGTTTCCGGTTGTAAAAATAACGGAGCCTGCGGTACGGGCGGTTGCAATAAGATGAACGTGTTTGATTGGCTCTCCAACATGGAGGTGCCGATGGCAGACCGGTTTGATGTAGTGGAAGTGCGATTTAAAAATGGCCGAAAAGAATTTTTTAGAAATACAGACAAGTTACAACTCCACACCGGAGATGCTATCATTGTAGAAGTGGTAAATGGTCATCACCTCGGCCATGTGTCGTTGCAGGGCGAGTTGGTGCGACTACAGATGAAAAAGAAAAACGTGGCCAACGATGGAGAGATCAAAAAGATTTACCGCCTTGCCAACACGCGTGACCTTGAAAAATCGGAAGAAGTGCAGCAGCGCGAGCTGCCCACCCTGCACCGAGGCCGCGAAATTATCCGTCAGATGCGATTGAATATGAAATTGTCGGATGTAGAGTACCAGGCAGACAATATGAAGGCCAGCTTTTTCTACTCCGCTGATGAGCGTGTGGATTTTCGTGAATTGATCAAGATACTGGCAGGCGAGTTTAAGGTTCGCGTGGAGATGCGTCAAATAAGCCTTCGCCAGGAAGCCGGGCGACTGGGTGGCATAGGTGTTTGTGGCCGAGAGTTGTGTTGCTCCACGTGGCTTACTGATTTTAAGAATGTGGCTACCAGTGCTGCTCGCTATCAAAATCTCTCGCTCAATCCTAGTAAGTTGTCGGGTCAGTGCGGACGCCTGAAGTGCTGTCTTAACTATGAACTGGAAACGTACATGGATGCGCTTAAAGATATTCCGGAAGTTTCCAGGCCACTGCTCACTGAAAGGGGAGAAGCCTCGCTACAGAAAACAGATATCTTCCGCAAAATCATGTGGTTCGGCTACAAGGACGAGAATAATTGGTACCCGCTGAACGTTGATCGGGTAAACCAGATTTTGCAATTGAACAAGGCCGGGCAAAAACCTGCTACACTTGATCAGGACAAAATTGAGGAGCGCGAGCCGGTGTCAGTGCTCAACAGTGATCTCGAGCGGATGGACAAGAAATTCAATAACCGTGGCGGCCGCAATAAGAAACGCTCACGAAACCAAAACCGCGGACGTGATCAACGAAACAATCGCAACAACCGTCCGGGTAATTCTCAACCTCCCCGATAACGACTGTGAATCTGGTGCGTTCTTATCTTCATCTGTTTTTGTTTTGCGGGCTGGCCGCCCTTACCTCCTGTTCTGACAACCGCGTGTTTGAAGACAACACCGAGTTTGATGACCGCACCTGGAAGGTGACCGATGAGCCGCGGTACACATTTGCGATTACCGACACAGCCCTGAAATACAACCTGTACTACAACGTACGTAACTCGCTGGACTATCCTTACGCCCGTATTTTTATTACCTATCATTTGTATGATTCCACCGGGCGAGAACTGTCAAAGAAGCTTGTGTACAACGACCTCTTTGATCAAAAAGCCGGGAAACCGTTTGGCGATAGCGGCCTAGGCGATTTGTATGATCATCAGTTTCCCATCCTGAATAACTATTCATTTCCCCACCCGGGTAAATACTCCATGAAGCTTGACCAGTTCATGCGGCAAGACACACTCCAAGGCGTGCTGGCCGTAGGGGTAAGGGTGGAGCGAGTTCCATAAATTTGAGGGTTAGCTTTACAAGGTATTAGAAGCTAAATTTTTTTAGATTTACTAGATAGATTTTAGGTTATGCAATTATCTAAATTTTGCGCACTGGTAAGCATTGTGCTCTCTTTTAACCAGTTGCTAGCTCAGCCAGGTTCGATTGATTTAAGTTTTAACCCAACGGATACTGGATTCGGAATTGGTGAAGGGGCCAACGGCTCGATTCAAAAAGTCGTACTACAACAGGATGGTAAGATTTTGATTGGTGGGGGATTTACTTCTTATAACGGTGCAAGCAGGAATAGAATAGCGCGACTTAATTCAGATGGGTCGGTTGACAATGGATTTAATGTTGGAACTGGTGCTGATAATACGATTTTTTCTGTTGCACTACAGCAGGACGGAAAAATTTTAATTGGGGGCAATTTTACATCATACAATGGTGTAGCAAGAAATAGAATTGCAAGGCTTAATGCAGATGGATCACTTGACGTAGGGTTTGATCCAGGAAATGGCGCTAACAATAGCGTCCGAAGTATTGCTTTACAGGTTGACGGAAAAATTCTTATTGGTGGTTTTTTCTCTTCGTATAACGGAGTGACCATTACATTCGCAGCTCGCTTAAATTCCGATGGATCTCTGGATGGCGGATTTAATCCAGCCACAATAAATAGTACTGTTTATACAATATCGACTCAACCTGATGGAAAGATTTTGATTGGTGGGGACTTTACTTTTTACAGCGTAACATCAAGAAGTAGGATCGCCCGTCTGAATTCTGATGGTTCATTGGATAACACATTTGATCCTGGTATTGGCGCTAACACGACCGTTCGAACAGCGATTGTTCAATCCGATGGAAAAATATTAATTGGTGGGGCTTTTACTTCTTATGGGGGGGTGAGTAGCAATTACATAGCCAGGATCAACTCAGATGGCTCGCCCGACAATGCTTTTACCACCGGTACAGGGGCAAATAGCTGGATATATTCTATAATACTACAGACAGATGGGAAGATATTAATTGCTGGACTTTTTACGTCTTATAATGGGGTGAGCATTAAACGAATAGCTCGCCTCAATGCAGACGGCTCCCTGGATAGTGGATTTATTTCTGGTCTGAATGATCTTGTTATCACTATGGCGATAGAGTCAAATGGAAAAATTATAGTTGGTGGCATCTTTACTTCGATTGATGGTGTCGGTCAGAATTCAATTGCACGACTCTCAAATGATGGATCATTGGGTGCTGGATTTAACCACATATCAGGGTCAGGAGCCAATGGGTTAGTCTATACCGTTGCTCAACAGTCCGATGGTAAGATTTTGATCGGTGGTTTTTTCACATCGTATAACGGTGTTAAGAGAAACTACATTGCCCGGATAAATTCGGACGGTTCGCTTGATGCTACCTTCGACCCAGGAGTTGGGGCTAATAATTCTATCTTTTCGATTGCACTGCAAGGGGATGGTAAAATAATTATTGGTGGAGATTTCACTTCCTATAATGGTGTAAATAGGAATCGAATTGCTCGCTTGAATTCTAATGGATCACTCGATCTTACGTTTGACCCGGGAACAGGTGCAGACAATGGAAATCTTTCGACTAGTAATGGAGTTTATTCAATCGCAGTACAATCAGATGGTAAGATTTTAGTTGGTGGTCTTTTTACGGTCTTTAATGGTGCACCCAGGAATAGAATCGTAAGACTTAATGATAATGGATCAATCGATCCAGGGTTTAGCATCGGATCAGGCTTTGTCTCAAGTATTGCTGGGACTGGTGGTGTTCTCTCATTGGTCATTCAGCAGGACGGAAAAATTTTAGTTGGAGGTTTTTTTATCACATATAATGGTACACCGCGGAACGCAATAGCCAGGCTTAATACAGATGGCTCTCTTGATATAGGGTTTAATCCAGGGTCAGGAGCAAACAATAGCATCTTTTCTGTGCAGCTTCAACAGGATAGTAAAATTTTAATCGGAGGTAATTTTAGTGTATATAATGGCGTCAATCAAAACACTATAGCAAGGATAAATCCAGATGGCTCCCTTGATTCTGGCTTTAATCCCGGTACAAGCACAGGTACCAATAGTAGTATTCGATCGCTGGCACTGCAATCTGACGGAAAAATTCTAATTGGTGGTTTTTTCACATCGTATAACGGCACGGCCGTAAATAATCTAGCACGACTTAATATCAATGGTTCAATTGATCTTGAGTTTAATATGGGAACGGGTGCGAGTAGCTTTATATACCCTGTCGTTGTGCTGGCTGATAAAAAGATCTTGATTGGAGGAGGCTTTACTTCTTTCAACGGCATTGGGAGAAATCATATCTGTAGAATTTACGGGGCCCCACTGCTTGCACCTATAAACTTGGTAGCCACGGATATCTCGTCTTCGAGTTTCAGTGCCAATTGGGGAAGCGTCAGCGAGGCGACAAGCTATCGACTGGATGTTAGTGCGGATAATTTCAATACGTTTGTTCCGGGATTTAATGATAAATCTGTAGTGAGCACCAATAGTACTGTCGATGGTCTTTCGCCAAACACCACATATAAGTATAGAGTCCGATCAATGAATTCAGGTGGTGTTTCGGTAAATTCTAATGTTATTGATGTAACCACTGTTAAATCCAATCAAGTGATTTCGTTTACCCCTATTCCCACTAAAACTATTGGTGATGCGCCATTTAATCTTTCTGCAACTAGTAACTCTGGTCTTCAAGTCTCATATGCATCAAGCGATCTAACCAAAGCAAGTATTGCAGGCAATACCGTTACTTTGTTAAAGGCCGGTTTGATTACGATTACTGCTTCTCAAGCGGGCAATTCTTCTTTTAATTCGGCTGCTAGCGTGAGCCAAACTTTTTGCATCAATCCATCTAAACCAGCCATAAACATTTCATCGCAAAACTCCGGTACCGTATTATTAACTTCAAGTTCTTTGACCGGTAATCAATGGTTTCTAAATGGCACGCTATTAAGTGGGGCAACTGCCAATACATTTACTGCTGATAAGGAAGGATCTTATACAGTGCGGGTGACTGCTGATAACTGTAGCAGTGAAAACTCTGATGCTAAAGCAATTGTAATTACAGGTGATAATAATTCATCGATGACGACCGGTTTGCATCTTTATCCTCTCCCGACTGATAAAGAAATCACAATTCGCTTATATGGTTTTGAGAAGGATAAAATAGTTGGTATAACAATTTACAATCTAA
>JAIENH010000599.1 GCA_019751475.1 Cyclobacteriaceae bacterium | reverse complement strand
AGCATATTCACAAGATCATTGACATTACGTTGGGTAAGTTGTTCAGCCGCATTTTGGCACTGGGCTACCATGTAGAGCTTACTGACAAGGCAAAAGATTTCCTCTCAGAAAAAGGATATGATCATCAATTCGGAGCGCGCCCGCTTAACCGGGCTATTCAGAAATACCTGGAAGACCCCGTGGCGGAGGAAATCTTGAAAGGAGAGATAGAAGAGGGCGGCACCATCCAAGCCGACTACGAAGGCAAAGGCGAAGCGCTTACGATCAAGGTGAAGAAAGCCAAAGCTTCTTCGAAGGAGAAGAGTTGATAGTTATTTTGAAAGTAACATGAAGGCGGGGCACCCCGCCTTTTTTATTTAGCTCGTCAATACCCACCCAAATACTTTCGTAAAAACCACTCCATCGAAATCAAAAGCAGCAACAGAAAAAACACGGCCTTCAGATTGATGAGGGGTTGAAAAGACTCTTCGGAGTGAATGACACTCGCTAATTTTTCCTGGGTCAATTGTTGCGACAACTTATCCGCATCGGCTAGCTTGTAGAAATATCCGCCTGTGTTGCGCGATAGCGACCGGAGTAAATCAAAGTCGGCAATGAGGTTGAGCGATTCCTGATTTTGGCCAGTTACCAGAAATTCACCTCGTACTTCCTCGCGTTTGCCTTTTAATTCCGTAGAGGCCCTGTAGCGATACACACCTTCTTTCAATCCACCAATGCGGTAGCGATTGTTGCCCGGGCCAGTGACATAGCGATACGAACTCAGGTTGTTTTGTTCATCCCGGATTTCCAAGTCGATTGTGTTTCCAAAAACAGGTTGAAACAAGTCGTTGAATACCTGGCTCTCCATCACCACCGGGCCATCTCCTGTAAATTCTTGTTGCAGAGGAAAACTGCGAAACTTGCGTTTGTCTTCACGGGTGCTCAGGTATTGAATAAGCTTTGAAAACAACTCATCGAATGACACGGTCTTTTCTGTTTCCTGAAATTCATTCAGGCGCCACCGCCATGTCCCTTCGCCTACCATCACTCCCAACTTCTGTTGGTCGGACTCAATAGCAAAGAGCAACGGTCGCTCCGTCACTACGCTCCCGATGCGCTGATACAAAATTGTCTTGGCTGTGGCCGGATAAGAGAATTTGCCGAAAGGCACCATAATGGGCGGGTAGCGAGTGACGTTTGAATTCAAGTCATCTGAAAAACCCAAGTCACTAAAACCAGGATTGAGCACCGCCTGCACTTCATCGCGCTGCGCATTGCCTTCAAAGTTTAATGCCACACCCAGTGTTTGCAATAATGGTAATTGGGTACGCTGGCCGATGATGAGCAAGACAGACGATTTGGCCTGGAGGAAAGAATTCAGGATGGCATTAGTTCGGCCTTCGCCATCGGGGCTTTGATGCGCCACGAGCAAATCAACTTTGCCAGGCTGAAGCCATTCCGGGTCAACCTCTTTGATACTCGGGATGTGCACGAGACACTCGTAGTTAGGATTTTTTTCGATAACGCTGCGAAGGGCTTTAATATCCGGGTGCGGTGCCGGTGCCACAATAAGGATTTTCTTTTTTCCTTCCACCACCTCGATAAAAGCATTAGCGCGATTGTTCTTACTGTTGGATTCACGCGGATTTGCTTCCACACGCACCTCTAATCGTTGCACACCCTGGGTAGCTGCGTCTAATTGAAAATCAAATGCTACCAGCGACTTAGTAGCTGTATTTTTTCTTACTTGCTGAAGTACCTTTCCCTGCGAAAGCACAGAGACGGTAATATCTTCTCCATGTAGCCCCTGAACGCCAACTTCCGCGCGAAGCGGAAATTTATTTCCCTGATATACAATACGATTGTAGGCTACATTTTTCAAAATCAAATCCACACGCTCCGTGGTGTCGCCTATGCCGATAGTATGAACAGGCACGCGCACCGGCTGGTAAAGAGGTGAGATGCCACTGTTATAAATGCCATCCGAAATCAACACGATGCCCGCCAGGTTTTTACCTTCGTATCGATTCACCGTCTCGCGCAAAGCTGACGACAAGTCGGAGGTGGCGGCATCAAATGCGAACGGCCCCGGTTTGCCGTGAAGGTCGCTCCACTCTACTCGCAGCTTTTCCTTACCGAGGGTTTCACGTGCTTGCCGGGCATTGGCCATAAGTCGAGCAGTGTCTTGCGTTTCGTGAACGGAGCCGGAATTATCTATCAATAACACGACCGATGGCTCTTCAAAAATATTTTCTGTTTGCTTGAGAATGGGACCCAGCAATAGCAACAGCAACGCTGTGACCAAAGCGGCCCGCACCACGAAGAGAAAGCGGTTCCAACGAATGCTCCAACTATGCTTAGAAGAATACAGCAGCCAGGCATAACCCAAACCAGCAGCCAGGCAAGCAATAAAATATACCGGTGAATATTCAAAAATCAGTCGCTGCATGAACTACGCTTCCGTAATAAAAAAATTCCTCACCTGATTAGAACGTTCCGTCTTTAGTATCCATACTTCTCCTTCCATAATTTCTTTAAATAACTTCTCAATTCGTTCTCGCGTGGATTTTCTCCCGGCTCGTAAAATTTTGTGCCTCGCACGGCATCCGGCAAAAATTCCATGTTTACAAAGTTATCTTTAAAGCTATGCGCATATTGATAATCTTTTCCGTAGCCTAAGTCCTTCATTAGTTTGGTCGGTGCATTCCGTACTGTCAACGGCACGGGCAGATCACCGGTTTCGTTCACTTTGCTAATCGCACCTTCAATGGCCGCGTAACTTGCGTTACTTTTTGCTGACGAAGCCAGGTAGGTAGCACATTGAGCCAGGATAATTCTCGCTTCCGGGTAGCCGATCACATTCACAGCCTGAAACGCACTGGTGGCCAACACGAGGGCTGTTGGATTAGCATTGCCAATGTCTTCACTCGCCAGTATTACCATTCTGCGGGCAATAAATTTCACATCCTCACCACCTTCAACCATGCGGGCCAGGTAGTAGATGGCTGCATTGGGGTCGCTTCCGCGAATGGACTTGATGAAGGCAGAAATGATATCATAATGTTGCTCCCCGCTCTTGTCGTAGATAGCAATGTGTTTTTGCGCTACGTCCATCACCAGTGCATCGGTGATTTCAATTTTGCCAGGCACCGACTCGCAGATTAACTCTACGAGGTTCAGGATTTTGCGTGCATCACCTCCGCTGATGTTGATAAGAGCCGCACTTTCCTTCACTACCACCTGGCGGTTCTTTAATTCTGTATCTCGCGTAAGCGATTGACTGATCAACTGCAAGAGTTCTTTCTCCTCCAGCGGCTTGAGCACATACACCTGGCACCGCGAGAGCAGAGCCGAGTTGACTTCAAAAGACGGATTTTCGGTGGTGGCTCCGATGAGCGTGATGGTGCCTTTTTCTACCGCACCGAGCAAGGCATCTTGCTGCGACTTGTTGAAGCGATGAATTTCATCTATGAATAAGATGGTGCGGTTGGTGTGGCGGGCTTTTTCAATCACATCGCGCACATCTTTCACACCGGCACTCACAGCGCTGAGCGTGTGAAACGGGCGCTTCACTTCGTTGGCGATGATATTCGCAATGGTTGTTTTGCCCACACCGGGTGGCCCCCATAGAATCATGGAGGGCACGTTTCCTGTTTGAATGGCCTTACGGATAATTCCGTTCTTTCCCACCAAATGAATTTGCCCTACCAGGTCTTCCAACCTGAAAGGACGCATTCGTTCGGCCAAAGGGGGGCGGCTATCAATCACAATCAAATCGATAAGAAGATGGCAAAGGCAGCAATGCCAAACGCAACCGCTACCAAAATCAAAAACAAAAATGCAAATACGAGATATTTTAAAATCGTTTTCCTCCAACCTTGGCCATACATTCGTTTCATCGCGAAAAGCAAGTAGAGCACAATCCAAAACCCGATGATGGTGCTTGCCCACGAGAGCCAAGGCAAAAGACCTACGATTATTTGCAGCGTGCCCGCGAGGTAAAAAAAGTTGTAGTAGTAAATTGAGAACACGAGGTGCTCGCTGTAATAATATCCCCTACGGATGTACAGCAACTTGAGCAACAGTGCAAAAAAGGGAAGCAAATAAAACAACACTTTCGAAAAGTTGTCTTTGAAGGCGGAAACAAATTCTTTACCTAATTTTTCCGAATCTTCGCCATACTTGTTTCTTACTTTAATAGCTCGTTTTGAAACAAGTCTTACAAACCAATTGTCGCGCTCAGATGCTGGTTTGGCAAGTTGGGCCGAGTCATAGGCCTCTACTGTTTGGTAATCTTTGACATCGTCAAAATTGAAAGTGGGGCCGCTCGTATTCTTTTTTGACTTTGTGGTATCGTTGCTTGCGTTGACGTGTTGTTGAATGGAATCACCAAGTGATGCCAGTGTGGAGTCGCCCGTAACCTTTGCCAACTGCCCGAAACCCTTTCTTGTGTTTTCTGAGATTTCCTTCTTGTCTTCTTCACTAAGTTCTGCTTGCTCTTTCTTTTTGTCTTCATCCTTGCTTTCCGGGCTGGAGAAGAAAGCCAGAAAGAATACAAAGCTGATGAACACATACATGCGCGCGGGATGGTAATAGCTTTCTCGTTTGCCTGCACAATACTCTTGAGCTAAAAACCCTGGTTTTGTGATGAGATATTTTGTGGTGCGAAAAAACTTTCCTTCATAACTCCAGAACGATGAGATGAAATTAGTCCACAACTCGCCAAGTGTTTGTCGCTGCGGAATGTCTTTTTGCCCGCAGTGATGGCAGAAAACGTCTTGTAGCTTGGTGCCACAGTTTAAACAAAACTCATTGGGATGATTTTGACTAGTGCCTTGTTCGGCATCTATCATGTTTTCGGAGATTGGTATTGCCTTGCCAAGTTCGTCCATATTCAAAATCGAAGCTTGTTGCACGTGTTGATCGTCCTCTCCAGCATGACATCATCAAAATCCAGATGCGTTACTATCCGGATTTCGGTGGCGCTAAATGCGAGGGCTTTTATATGATGCTCGCCAATTTTTTCCAAAAACAAGGCTGGCGTTACGGTTGATATCAATTCAAAAATTACGATGTTGGTGTCTACCGGCATCACAGACTTTACATACGATTGTTGCTGAAGGCATGCACCAATTTTTTTTGCACGCACGTGATCTTCGGCCAGGCGCCCAACGTGATGGTCCAGCGCATAGATGCCCGCGGCAGCTAAATATCCTGCCTGCCTCCACGCGCCACCAAAAACCTTGTGCATCCTTCGCGCCTTCCTGGCAAACTCATTTTTACACACCAAGACCGAACCCACAGGAGCACCCAATCCTTTCGACAAGCAAATAGAGATTGTGTCAAAGTATTTTCCATAGTCAGCTGCTCGATCGCCTGTTGCTGTGAGGGCATTAAAGAGCCGCGCACCGTCCAGGTGCATGCACAAGTTTTTTGACCGGGCAAAGGCTGCGATTTTCTCAATGTCATTTATTTTGTAAACGCTTCCGGCTTCGCGCACCACTGTGTTTTCCAAAGCCACTACGGCCGAGTGAGGATAATGCTGGTCGTCATTATTGATATTGGCCGCAATCTCGTCTACGGATATTCTACCCCGATCACCTTGCAGCAATTTTACACTTACGTGACTGTTGCCCATCAGTCCTCCACCTTCATACTTATAGATATGGGCTCCTTTGTAGCAAATCACCTCATCGTATGGCTGCGTCAAAACATTGATTCCAATCTGGTTGGTCATGGTGCCACTGGGGCAATACACTGCGGCATCCATCCCGAGCAAGGCTGCACACTTTTCTTCCAGCTGTTTTACTGTCGGGTCTTCGCCAAAGACATCATCTCCTACTTCAGCCGCAAACATAGCGTCCTTCATGGCAGGTGTGGGCTTCGTAACGGTATCGCTGCGTAAGTCGATGATCATAGCAAGTAACAAGCCGTGAAGATAATACGCGGGGTTTGTTATTTGCCTGATAAAGGGTACTTTTGTGCCTCCATATCGCGGGGTGGAGTCCCGCTCCAGCGGGAGTAGCTCGTTGGGTTGAATATAGGGGTGAAGAAAGTAAGTGTTGAGAAGTATGTTCTCAACTAAATCATATCGCGGGGTGGAGCAGTTGGTAGCTCGTTGGGCTCATAACCCAAA
>JAIENH010000460.1 GCA_019751475.1 Cyclobacteriaceae bacterium | reverse complement strand
AGGCTGGGAAGATTTTCTCTTTTAGCAATTGCAAATCACGGTGATAGCCAGAAGGCAAGTTAGATGTCAGGAGCACCAGTTCATTCGGTAACGACTGTAATGCATTGCATTTAGCCCGTATCAACTCAAACACATCTGGGTTCTTTTTATGTGGCATAATGCTTGAGCCGGTAGTCAACTCATCCGGAAACGAAATAAAAGCGAAATTTTGATTTAAGTACAAGGTGGCGTCCATTGCCAATTTGCTAAGAGTGGCTGCCACGTTGGCTAATGCGGCAGCAGTAATGCGCTCGGTCTTACCACGACCCATTTGAGCGTACACCACATTGTAATTCAGATTGTCAAAACCAAGCAGGCTAGTGGTGAGAGTACGGTTCAGCGGAAACGAAGAACCGTAGCCGGCCGCGGAGCCGAGGGGGTTTTTGTTTGCTATTTGGTAAGCTGATTGCAGTGTAATGACGTCATCGACCAGGCTTTCGGCATAGGAGCCAAACCACAAACCAAAAGAAGAGGGCATAGCTAGTTGCAAATGTGTGTAGCCGGGCAACAGTTTGTCTTTATGTTCTTCGCTTTTGGCTACAAGCAAATCAAACAATGTCTTTACTTCCGTTACAATGGACTCAATCTCTTGGCGGATAAACAATTTCACATCTACCAACACCTGGTCATTCCGGCTGCGGCCGCTGTGTATTTTCTTTCCAATATCTCCCAATTTTTTTGTCAGCACCAGTTCCACCTGCGAGTGCACATCTTCTACGCCTTCTTCAATTTCAAATTTTCCGTTTTGGATTTCTTGATGAATATTCTTCAACTCTTTTGACAACACGTTAAGCTCTTCGCGCGTCAAAAGCCCGATAGATTCCAGCATGGTGATGTGTGCCAGCGAGCCGAGTACATCATACCGCGCCAGGTACAAGTCCATCGCTCGATCATTACCCGAAGTAAAATCAGAAACCTCTTTCAGGGAGTCTTTATCTTTTTGCCACAGTTTCATGTCGTTTATGAGTTGCTTGTTACTTGTTAGTCGGTTGTGTCAAACTTGTTCCAGTTATCGCCCACCCATTGAGTGAACTTATTTATTTTTCGACTTAAGACTTCATATCGTTTCTTCAGTTGTGTGTAGGTCGGTTCATCATTCGTTGAACCAGTCTCAAAAAGAAAGTCTAAATGTACGATTGACTCGTCACACTCGGCAATAGCATATATAAGGTATTTAATGAAATCTGCCTTGTACTTCCTTCGGCCATATCCTTCTACGATCAGCGATGTAACTGCTTTAGATGATCTGCGCAGTTGGCTTCCTTCTTCAAAAAGTTCAAATTTTGGTAAGGAAAGAGTGATTTTGTGTACTTCGATGGCGAGTTGCTTTGATTCGATGTAGATATCAAGATCTCTGTAACTTTTCATGCTAGCCATAAAACCAGTAACAAGTAACCAGTATCAAAAAGAATATGTCAATATTAGTAAATACTATAACGATTCAATTAATCGTATGTATTCGTCAATGCCATTGTCAATTTCATCGAGGTAAATAAACTCATCTTCACTATGCGAACGGGCAGAATCACCGGGTCCCATTTTGATGGAAGGTACTGGAATCAATGCTTGATCAGATGTGGTGGGTGAGCCGTACTGCTTTTTGCCCAGCTTCGTTGCTGCCTGGATTAACGGGTGATCTTGGGCAATGCCCGAAGGTCGCAGTCGCATAGATCGGGGAGTGACTGTGCACTTCACTTGGTTCTTTACTGTCTCAAGTACTTCTTCTAAAGTGTAAGCATCAGTCACGCGTACATCCACTGTAAACTTGCACTCAGATGGAACCTGGTTGTGGGCCTGCCCGGCTTGAATGATTGTGACCGACATTTTTATTTCGCCCAGCGATGCCGACACCTTGGGAAACTTGAATGTGCGGAACCACTCAATATCGGGTAAGGCGTTGTAAATGGCATTCACACCTTCTTCGCGAGCTGCATGTCCTGCTATACCATGACTTACGCAATCAAGTACCAGCAGTCCTTTTTCAGCCACTGCGATGTCAGTCAGCGTAGGTTCACCCACGATAGCAAAATCAATTTTCGGCAGTTCATTCCAAACGAGTTCTATTCCTCCCGTGCCAGAGATTTCTTCTTCGGCCGTGGCTGCTATGACGATATTGTATTTCAAATTTTGCTGCTCGTAGAAGTAGAAGAACGTCATCAGCATGGCCACCAACGGACCACCGGCATCATTGCTGCCAAGGCCAAATAGTTTTCCTTCTTCGATATCGGGTGAAAATGGATTGCGTGTATACCCGGGATTGGGGCGCACGGTATCGTGGTGTGAGTTGAGTAGGAGCGTGGGCTTAGCCGTATCAAAGTATTTGTTTTTGGACCATACATTGTTTCCCTTGCGATGAGCCTCCATGTTGTGGTGTTGCAAAAAGCTTGCGATGAGGCCCGCGGTCTTGTCTTCTTCACGGCTGAAAGAAGGAATGGTTACTAGTTGTTGAAGTAACTCAAATGCAATTTCAGCCAGGTGCTCTCTCATGACAAGGTGATCAATGTGCCCTTCGTATCGTACCCGGTGTTGGCCAGCAAGTTGGTGTGTTCACCAATCAATACTTCTTTTACTCCCGAATGAATGGCTGAGAAGGCGTTTTCAAGTTTGGGTAAAATGCCATCATGAAAAGAGCCTTCTTTCAGTAACTTTTCGTATAGCGTTTGATTTAGATTTCGAATAACGGAGCCCTCATCTTTAATGTCTTGTAGCACGCCCATTTTTTCGAAGCAGAAAATTAATCGCACATCAAAGTGCTTACTCAGCGAAACGGCCAGTACTGAAGCGATCGTATCAGCATTAGTATTGAGAATGACGCCATCAGCAAACGTAAGGGGAGCAAACACTGGCACCAGATTTTGTTTTAACAAAAAATAAAGCAGTGTAGAGTTAACACTGTTGGGTGTGATGTCGCCCACGTAGCCGTAGTCAATATCTTTCACGGGTCGCTTCACTGCGTGCAGGAGATTTCCATCTGCCCCTGTAACGCCCATAGCATTACAGCCGAAGTGTTGCAATTGTGCCACCATCTGCCGGTTGATCAGGCCACCATACACCATGGTGACGAGGCCGAGCGTTTGCGCATCGGTGATTCGCCTGCCATTAACATAATTAGAAACAATGCCTAATTGGTCGCCCAGCTTAGTGGCAATTTTTCCACCTCCGTGAATCAAAATTTTAGGTGCTTGTATGGAAGCAAAGTCTTTAAGGAATTTTTTTAGTGTTCCTTCATCATCCAATACATTGCCGCCAATCTTTATGACATAAAGTTTGTTCATAGCCGACAGAAAATAGAAGTTGTTTTAATTTAGTGATGTTCCGAAAAATCCGGCAGGTTTTATTTTGCCAAGTATCTGGCGAGCTGACTCAATTCCAGCATTGATTACCTGGTAGTTTGTTTCGCCTTCGTAATAGCCCTCTAAGTGCAATATTCGATAAGCGGTATTAAACTCATTTAGTATCTTTTTATCAAATTGGGCCAAGGCTTTTTGATAATCCTTTACGTTTATCCTCGATTTTTTCTTTTCTACTAGAGGCTGACCTTTCATTTCAAAATAAGTGTCCAGGGCGAGAAGCGTGCCATTATAAGCGGTGGCACAGGCCATCCGTACATATTTCGGGTCTTGATAATAGCGGTCTTTTTTTCTTGCCTTTGACTTCAATATATCCTCGGCATTTTCGAAATACCGCAAAGCCTCTCTGTATCTCAGTTCTTTTTCGCGGCTGCTCATGTAAACAAAGATAGCGGGTTTAGTTTAATTTCTTTTTGAAAGAATCTCTGCTAAAACGGCCTGGGCAGCCCACACGCGGTTGGCGGCTTGCTGAGTAACGAGGCTCGCAGGTCCATCCAACACCTCATCGCTAAGCTCTACATTTCTACGCACTGGTAGGCAGTGCATGACACGGGCGTTATTGGTAAAAGTCAGTTTCTTGTTCGTCAGCATCCAACTTGGATCGTTGCTGTAAATTTTTCCATAATCGGTGAACGTGCTCCAGTTTTTAACATAGATCACGTCCGCATCTTTCAAGGCTTCATCCTGGTTGTGGGTAACGTGTGCGCCTTTTATAAAATGAGGATCAAGCTCATATTCTTCCGGGTGGGTGATTACGAACTCGGCTCCGCCCCAGGCATTTACCCACTGTGAAAAACTATTGGCAACACACTGTGGCAGTGCCTTCACATGAGGAGCCCATGTCAAAACAATTTTTGGTTTTCGTTTCTCCTTGATCGTTTCAGTAATCGTTATAATGTCGGTGAGGCTTTGAAGCGGATGGAGCGTGGCACTTTCCAGGCTGACAATTGGCACACCTGCATACTTGATAAACTGACGAATGAACAACTCACTGTAGTCGTCTTCTTTGTTTTTCAAGGTGGGGAACGTGCGCAGTCCTAATAGATCAAAATATTTACCCAATACGGGGGCAGCATCTTTTACATGCTCCACGGTGGTGCCGCTCATAATTACTTCTTCCTCAAACTCCAGGGCCCAGCCTTCCTGCCCTACATTAAATACGATCGTCTCCATGCCGAGGTTGGCAGCTGCAATCTGTGTGCTGAGTCGCGTGCGCATACTAGGATTTAAAAACAGCAGACCCATGCGCTTGTTGGTGCCCAGCGTCTTGTCTTTAAATGGATTTTGCTTGTACGCCAATGCGCTTTGCACCAGCGACTGGAGATCGGTCACATCGTCAACGGAGATAAAATTCTTCATTTTAATTCTTCTGTCAATGCCTGTTGAAAAAACTCTATTTCATTTTTCTTGACGGCAAGGGATGGGAGTAACCGTACCGTGTTGGGTTTGGCCTCGCCTGTAAAAATGTGATGCTTGAAGAGAAGATTCTTACGCAACTCTTTGTACTCTTCCGGCAAGTCAAATCCGATCATCAACCCGCGACCACGTACGTCCAGAATTTTTGAAAACGATTTTAGTGTTTTTATCCACTGCTCGCCCAGCGTGCTGGCGTTGTTTATCAGATTTTCGCGTTCGATTGTTTCCAGCACGGCCAGGGCCGCGACACAAGCGAGGTAGTTTCCGCCAAACGTAGTACCCAGCATGCCATGCCATGACTTGATGGCCGGATGAATCAATACTCCACCCACAGGAAAGCCATTGCCCATTCCTTTGGCGATGGTGATTAAGTCAGGTTGAATTCCCGAAAACTGATGCGCAAAAAAATTACCCGTTCTCCCATAGCCTGACTGCACTTCATCGAGAATGAGCATAGCACCTTTTTCTTTACATTTCTGGGAAAGCAGTTGTAGAAAATCATCTTCTGCTACATAAATGCCACCTACACCTTGGATGCCCTCCACAATAACAGCCGCAACTTCTGAGTCCATTGCATTCGCGAAAGCGCTCTTGTCATTGAAGGGGAGGAAAACTATTTCGTGACCTGCATTGAAGGGCGAAACAATCTTGGGATTATCGGTGGCAGCTACTGCCCCGGATGTGCGCCCGTGAAATGATTTTTTAAACGCGATAATTTTTTTTCTGCCAGTGACAAATGATGCCAGCTTCAAGGCGTTTTCATTGGCTTCTGCGCCTGAATTGCATAAGAAAAGGGTGTGCTCAGGATATCCTGATAGCTGCCCAAGTTTTTCAGAAAGTTTTTCTTGCAGTGAGTTTTTAACACTGTTGGAATAAAACGAAATCTTACCCAATTGCTCTTTCAGCGCCTCAACATAGTGTGGATGACTATGCCCGATGGAGATTACCGCATGCCCTCCGTAGAGGTCGAGGTAGCGTTCACCTTTTGCATCCCAGAGCCAACTTCCTTCCGCCCGAACTGGTTCAATAGGGAAGAGCGGATAAACATCAAAGAGTTTCATTTCTTGATGCTATTGATTTTATCAAAGGAAGCCACGATGCCTTTGATGAGCGCTGAACTTAATCCCTGGTGCTCCATTTCATTAAGACCTGCAATGGTGCAGCCCTCGGGAGTGGTCACTTTGTCAATTTCATTTTCAGGATGAGAGTGGTGATGAAACAAGAGCGAAGCGCCACCCTTGGCGGTTTGCACCGCAATCAATTGTGCTTCTTCAGCATCGAAGCCCAGTTGGATGCCGCCTTTCGTGG
>JAIENH010000404.1 GCA_019751475.1 Cyclobacteriaceae bacterium | reverse complement strand
CATTCCAAACGCCTGTATTTCGTCTGGTGGCCATCATGAGTTTGCAATTGTCGGCTTTGGTGAAATCCATTTTCTCACAACGCATGAAGTACATCGTGTTCCCATCCATGGAGAGTGAGGGACAGCCTTCCTGACCTTTGGAGTTTATGGGCAACCCCAAATTAACTGGCTCTGACCATTGTGTGCCGGTGAGTTGGCTGCTGTAGATGTCAAATCCACCCAGGCCATTGTTTCTGGCATTGGTGATATAAAGCGTCTTCCCATCCGTGCTGAGGGCAAAGCCCTTCATAAAATTCAGCCGGGTATTTATTGACCGGGGCAGTATTACAGGGTCTCGCCAATTCACGCCATCCTTCACGGTAAAATTCATGGTCAGGGCGTTGTCTTCGGCAACATCGGCTATGTACACCATAGAGTTGCCGTCAAAGCTCACGAAGGGCGCATAATTATTAATAGCAGGGTGGTTGATGTTGGCGGCCAACTTTCGCAGCTTCGCCTGACCCCATGTATGTGTAGAGACCAGCAGAAAAAGGAGCAGCAGCGGGACGGTAGTCTTCATTCACTAAAATTAGTTGAATAAAATGCAAAAGTTTTGCCAATACCCGTGAAGTAATCTAAAAATCGCTGAGTAATTTTAGCTACTTAAAGAAATTGCATAGTTTAGAGACGATGATCCAAGTAATACCATCCATTGCCATTCGTAAAGGCCGGGTAGTCAAAATGCGTAAAGGCGACCCGACCAGTGAAAAAGCCTATGATGAAAACCCCCTTGACCTGGCCAAGCGATTTGAAGACCACGGCATTGACGTAGTGCACCTGGTAGACTTGGATGGTGCTGAGCGGGGCAGCCCGAGAAATTTCCACGTGATTGAGGCCATCGCCAACCATACGGATTTGAAGATTGATTTTACCGGGGGAATTAGCAACGATGGCGATATCAGCAGTGCCTACGAATATGGCGCAGATTATATTACGGCCTCCAGTATTGCCATCACAAATCCTGAATTGTTTGCGTCCTGGATCGTGTCGTTTGGGCGCGAGAAGATCACGCTTAGCGCGGATGTTACTGACATCACCTCCAAGCAGGTAGCCTTCCGCGGCTGGCAAAAGAAATCTGATCTCAAGCTGTATGACCACATCGGTTTTTTCTATGAAAAAGGGTTGAAGTATGCCAAGTGCACCGATATTTCGCGTGACGGTGTGATGGAGGGCCCGGCCTTTTCATTCTACCAGGAGATACGCGAAACGTTTCCGGATCTGCAGGTGCTTGCCAGCGGTGGCGTGCGTGGGGTTGATGACATCCAGCGACTGAATGAGATGGGCATCTTTGCCGTGATTTTTGGTAAATCCTACTATGAAGGCTTCCTGAAGCTCAAAGACCTGGAGCGTTTCCTGGTGAAGGGTGTGGCCTGACCCACAAATAAGTTTATTTCTTCAAACGCAACATTCCGTGCCGGATTTTTGTATTCCTTAGGTGTCCATCATGCAAAAATCTCTCCTCCAGAAAAAACCGACTGCCACGCCCGGTGAAGAACGTATCGAAGTTATTGGTGCCCGCGAGCACAACCTGAAGAACATTAGCGTCTCCTTTCCACGCAATAGGCTGGTAGTCATTACCGGTATCAGCGGAAGTGGAAAATCATCGCTGGCTTTTGATACCATCTATGCGGAAGGTCAACGCAGGTACATGGAGAGCTTTTCCGCGTACGCCCGTGGTTTCATCGGCAGTCTTGAGCGACCGGATGTTGATAAGATTAATGGCCTGAGCCCGGTTATTTCCATTGAGCAAAAAACCACTTCGCGCAATCCGCGCTCCACGGTGGGTACGGTGACAGAAATCTACGACTTCATGCGCCTGCTTTTCGCCCGGGCGGGAGAGGCGTATTCGTATTTGTCGGGTGAGAAAATGGTGCGCCAGACAGAAGAACAAATCCTTAACGGAATATTTCAACATTTCAATCAGAAGAAACTTACCCTGTTGGCACCGGTGGTGAAAGGTCGCAAAGGCCACTACCGCGAGTTGTTTGTGCAAATCAGGAAAAGCGGCTACAGCAAAGTGCGCATCGATGGCGAGGTGAAAGACATTACCGCCAAAATGCAAGTGGACCGGTACAAAATCCACGATATAGAAATTGTTGTTGACCGTATTGTAGCCGATGAGAAAGACCGGTTCCGCATCGGGCAGTCGTTGGCTCGGGCCATGAAAGAAGGTAAAGGCGTGGTGATGCTATTAGAAGAAAACGGTAAAGTGCATCACTTCTCCAAGTTTTTGATGGACCCGCTCACCGGTCTTTCATACGATGAACCTGCACCTAATCTTTTTTCATTTAATTCCCCATACGGGGCCTGCCCGGTTTGCAACGGCCTTGGCGTGGTGGAAGAGATCACGGAAGATTCTGTGATTCCTGATAAGAAGCTCAGTATTGCGCGAGGCGCCATCTTACCGCTGGGCGAATACCGCGACATCTGGATATTCAAAAAAGTAGAGGCGGTGTTGAAACGCCACAAGCTTTCGCTGACATCACCCGTAAAAGAAATTCCCAAAGAAGTACTCAAGACTCTCTTGTATGGTGACGATGTGCCGGTAGCGGTGCCTTCGGTGAAATACCCCGGCACGGAATGGAACACCAAGTTCGAAGGCATTATCAGTTTTCTGCAGAAGCTAAAAGATGAAGGGACTGACAACGTAAAAAAATGGGTCGAAGATTTTACCATTACGAAAATCTGCCCGGAATGCCATGGGGCGCGATTGAAGAAGGAGCCGCTCCATTTCAAGATTGACAACAAGAACATAGCCGAGCTGTCAAAATTAGATATCACCGCCTTACGGAAATGGTTTGACAAACTGGAAGATCGACTGAATGACAAGCAGCGGGTAATTGCCACGGAAATTCTGAAAGAGATCCGCAAACGCATTGGCTTTTTGTTGGATGTAGGGTTGGAATACCTCGACCTGGACCGACCTCTGCGCACCTTGAGTGGAGGAGAGGCGCAGCGCATTCGGCTGGCCACGCAGATTGGCACCCAGTTGGTGGGTGTGCTCTACATCCTCGATGAGCCAAGTATTGGCTTGCACGCCCGTGATAACGTTAAACTCATCAAAGCGCTTAAGGATCTTCGCAACCTCGGTAACTCTGTGGTGGTGGTGGAGCACGACAAAGACATGATGCTCGAGTCAGACTACATTATTGATGTGGGGCCGGGCGCGGGGCGTCACGGAGGTCAGGTAGTAGCCGCAGGCCCGCCTGAAGAGTTTATCAAAAACAACAGCACCACGTCACAATACCTAAACGGTGCGTTGGCCATGCCGTATTCAAAGGATAAGCGAAAAGGAAATGGTGAAACACTTTCGCTCGTGGGTGCATCTGGCAACAACCTCAAAAATGTAGACCTGCATATTCCACTCGGCACCTTTACCTGTGTTACGGGAGTGTCAGGTAGTGGTAAATCTACGCTCATACACGAGACGCTGTTCCCGATATTGAACAAGTATTTTTTCAATTCAAGAACAGAGCCGCTGCCTCACAAAAAAGTAGAAGGCCTTAAGCTGATCGACAAAGTAATAGAGGTTGATCAATCGCCTATCGGGCGTACTCCGCGCTCCAACCCTGCAACCTATACTACTGTCTTTTCTGACATCCGCGATTTGTTTGCGCAATTGCCGGAAGCAAAAATTCGTGGCTACAAACCCGGGCGGTTTTCTTTCAACGTAAAAGGCGGGCGCTGCGAGACGTGTGAAGGGGCAGGTCTTCGATTAATTGAAATGGAATTTTTGCCGGACGTGTACGTAAGTTGTGAAACGTGCAAAGGCAAGCGCTACAATCGTGAGACATTGGAGGTGCGCTTCAAAGGAAAATCCATCAGCGATGTGCTCGACATGACTGTGGAGGAAGCGGTGACATTTTTTGAAAATCAACCGAAGATACTCCGGAAGATAGAGACATTGCATGATGTAGGTCTTGGCTACATATCCTTAGGCCAGCATGCCACCACACTTTCGGGCGGGGAGGCCCAGCGAGTGAAACTGGCCACCGAATTGAGCAAACGCGACACCGGCAAAACACTCTACATCCTGGATGAGCCGACTACCGGTCTGCATTTTCAAGACATTGCCCACCTCCTGGATGTATTACAGAAGCTGGTGAACAAGGGCAACACGGTGTTGGTCATTGAGCACAACATGGACATTATCAAAACGGCCGATCACATTATAGATCTTGGGCCAGAGGGTGGTGAACGAGGTGGTCGCATCATTGCCACCGGTACACCTGATCAGGTCTCCAAAAATCCTGCAGGCTACACAGGCAAGTATTTAAAACAAGAATTGAAAAGGTAAACTGTTTATCAAGGCAGACGCATCTAAATTTTCTCCCGCAGATTTTCGCAGATTGAAGACTTCCGCTGATTACGCTGAAAATAGGTTTAGAAATTTCAGCGTAAATCTGCGTGCATTTTATTTAATCCGCGATATCTGCGGGATAAGATTCGTTTGTCTTAAGCCGTTTATAAAACTATCGTTCGGCACCATGACCGATTCCCTACCTTTGCAGCGGCATGGTAAATAATAAAAGGCGTCTATACTGGACACTCCAGATCGGAGGATGGACTTTTTATGCCCTGGCCCAAATCATCGGCAGCGTGTTTGTTTCTAATGAGCAGGCTGTAAGTGCGCAGAGAATTATTTTTCTTACGTATGAGTCGGTGTTCTACCTGCTCATCACGCACATTTTTCGGGAGTTGATCAATCGCTGGCGCTGGCTGAGTGCTGGCATGGCCGTGTTGATACCGCGAGTGATTGGCAGCGTGATTGTGCTCGGATTTATCATGTATTTTCTGCGACTTCCTATCTCCATCCCGTTGGGCCTTTTCAATAGCAGCGTAGCCTGGGATGTTCGCAACATACTTGGACTTACCTCTGTGTATGCACTCATCTTTTTTTTGTGGTGCGTGCTCTACTTTGTGTACAATTACTTCGAGCGATACAACACTTCACTGAAGTTGGAGGCCTCCATCAAAGAAATTGAATTGAGCAATTTAAAATCGCAACTCAACCCACATTTTATCTTCAATGCCCTTAACAGCATCCGCGCACTGGTGGATGAAAACCCAGCCAAAGCGAAGCGCGCCATTAACCAGCTCTCAAATATTCTGAGAAATTCACTCACCACCGGCAAGCGGGGTCTCACCAAGTTTGAAGACGAATTAAAAATAGTCAACGATTACCTGGGGTTGGAGAGCATCCGGTTTGAAGAGCGCCTGAAAACGGAATTTGAGATTGACCCGCTTTCGCTAGATTTCCTGGTGCCACCCCTCATGGTACAGACTCTTGTGGAGAATGGCATTAAGCATGGCATTTCAAAACTGACAGCCGGTGGTCTTATTCAAATGAAGAGCATCGTAAAAGACGATCGACTCAGCATCCAAATTCGCAATAGCGGGCACTATACCAATGGTTCTGGCAAAGAGACGGGTCTAGGGCTGGAGAACACGCGGCAGCGCCTGCGCCTGATATATGGTGACAAGGCTTCTTTTAGAATCTTATCCGAAAACAATACTTTTGTTTTAACCGAAATAGAAATACCGCACTTGCATTAGCACTGGAAAGACTGTTTACAATTAAAATTAATATGAAAGCACTGATAATTGATGACGAGCGCCTGGCGCGAAAAGAACTGATGAAACTTTTGGAGGAGCATCCTTCCATCGAGATAGCAGGTGAGGCTCAAAATGCAGACGAGGCCGAGCAGATGATCACTGACTTGAATCCAGACCTGCTCTTTCTGGACATCCAAATGCCAGGTCGTACAGGTTTTCAATTGCTTGAGTCATTGGACACCGTGCCAATGGTAGTGTTTACCACGGCCTACGATGAGTTTGCCCTGAAGGCTTTTGAAGTCAGTGCGCTCGATTATTTGTTAAAGCCTATAACCGCAGAGCGGTTGGCCGAAGCCGTGCATAAAATTCAGGAGAAGGAACGCACACGCTCGGGTCGTGGCCGTGATCAAAAGTTGGGTCTGGAAGACCAGGTGTTTGTGAAAGACGGTGAACGTTGCTGGTTTGTGAGCCTGGCGAATATCCGGTTGTTTG
>JAIENH010000055.1 GCA_019751475.1 Cyclobacteriaceae bacterium | reverse complement strand
AAATTCATTCACTGGAAAAGCAATTTCTTAGCTCGCTTTATGGCGGGACTGGCTGGCAATTTTCTTATCGCCCTCTTATTCACCACGCTGGCAGGCAAGTATTTGGTGAGGCTAAGTGAAGAAGAGGTTCTCAAGGTCAACATACTCTTCGTTATCTCCATTTTCATCTATGAGATTTTCTACGGGTTGTTTTACTCGTATCGCTACTATGCCATTACGCAGGCAGAACAGCTTCGGTCAGACAGATGGCAATTGGAATTACAATTCGAATCATTGAAAAGTCAAATCAGTCCGCACTATTTATTCAATTGCCTGAACACCGTCTCCTCACTGGTGTACCGTGACACGCGGCTGGCGGAAGAATTTATTCGCAGAATGGCGGACACGTTTCGCTATGTACTCACCCACCAGACACGCAAACTCATCTCGCTGCGCGAGGAGCTTGAATTTGTGAAATCGTATTACTTCCTGCTGCAAGTCCGGTACGAATATCACTTGAAATTGGAAATCAACGTTCCGCAAAATGTATTAGACACCCAGGTGCCACCAATGACTTTACAGCTGCTGGTGGAGAATGCCGTAAAGCACAATGCGATCAGCAAAGATCAGCCTCTGCTCGTCTATATCAGCGCTCGCGACAATACACACGTGATCGTAACCAATAGCAAAACGAGTAGCGTGAAACCCACTACCAGCTTCCGGGTGGGCCTCGAAAACATTCATAAGCGCTACAGTTTTTTCAGTGAGGAGAAAGTGATTGTCCGCGATGAAGAAAAATTCAGTGTACAACTACCCGTTCTTAAATATCAGCTACCGGTGACATCATGAAGCGGGTATTCATTCACAATCCATTCTTTCGCATCTTGGCACCACCCGTGTTTGGCGTGCTGGTGTACCTAATTATCTTACTCATTAATAATAATGTAGGTCAGCTAAGCACGCTCTTTAGTGAGAAAGAAGTCTACGTCAGTATTGTGTTGAGTCTTATCTCGTTCGAAGCGATGAGGCTAACCTTGGTGTTGTTAGAAAAATTTCTGCCTCTCGAACGGAATAAGGCTCTCATTCAAATAGCAGTCACAACCATCGTTAGCACCGTACTGGTGTTGATTGCTATCTCTCAGTATTACTCGCGCGTGATCGGCTTTGACATCAGTTCACGTGAGCTATGGCTCTTTGGTCTTATCTTCGCGTTTACTTCCATCTTATACAATATTTTGCATATCGGAAACCAATATTTGTTGCTTGAAAACGTGCAGCAACTTGAGCAAGAACAAAAACTAAAAGAAAACCTGGAGTCGGAATTCAGGTCGTTCCGGCAGGAAATCAATCCCGACCTGTTGTACGATAGTCTGGAAGAGTTAATCTTATGCCTTCATAAAAAGACAGAAACGGCCGAAGAACTCATCGACAGCCTCGCATCGCTGTATCGTTATCAACTGGTTCACCGCCAGACTGAATTTGTGTCGCTCACCGAGGTACTGCAGGCCATTGGCCACCTATTGGCTCTTGCCAACCAAAAGCACTCGCAGCAGATAAAATGGTCTAACCAATTGCAAAATGCCAACAGCATCCACATTGTGCCCGGTGCACTGCTCACCACGGTGGACAGTATTATTCGCAATACGCTGATCTCACCTGATTCCCCATTAGTCTTTACGCTATCACAAGAAGATGAAGACTATTTTGTATTGCATCACGACCTCAATGACAAGCTGCAACTACATGAGCCAAGCCTGGAGGCATTGCAACGTCTGCAACGCTCCTACTCACTCTACAGCGACAAGCCGTTTGTGCAGGTGAAGGCAGGTCACGAAAATTACATTAAGTTTCCGTTGATGTACATCGATCAGACCACAGCCGCATGAAACAGCCCTTGTCTGTATTGATTGTTGAGGACGAAACACCTGCGGTGGAAAAACTACAGCGCTACCTACAGCGATACGATAGCAACATTCGAATTGCAGGAATATGCGACTCTGTAGCAGGCACCGTGGCCTGGTTGAACGAAAACATGCAGTCCATTGATTTGATTTTCATGGACATTCAGCTAAAGGATGGCGTGAGTTTTCAAATCTTCAAGGAGATCAGCATTCAAAAGCCCGTGATCTTTATTACGGCCTACAATGAATATGCGTTAGAGGCTTTCAAAGTAAACAGTATCGATTACCTGCTAAAGCCGGTAACATTTACAGACTTGAGCACCAGTCTGCAAAAATTAGAAACTCTTCGAGATCAACTCGTGGTTGAAAAAAAGACAGAGGCCATCAAATCGTTGGCCGGTGGTGCGGAAACGAAGAGCTATAAAAGCAGGTTTATGGTAAAAGTAGGCGACCATATTCGGTCAATCACAACCGACCAGGTGCTGCTGTACTTTGCTGATGGCCGCGATGTGTATCTGGTTACCAATCAGCTTCGCAAATTCATTATTGACTTCACACTGGAATCACTAGAAGAAGTGCTCGACCTGAAATTGTTCTTCCGGGTGAACCGCACCTACATCGTAAACATCCATTTCATACAAGATGTGATGGTGTATTCCAACAGTCGATTAAAAATTACTACCCAACCTGCTTGGGACAAAGAAGTGATTGTGAGCCGGGAGAAAGTAGGTGAGTTTAAAGATTGGTTTGATGGCCAACATTAAAACTTCAGATACGCATAATTTTTAAGCTGATACGTAGTCAGCGTAGTGAGCATGGACACGGCAATTTTTACTTCTGGCACCATGCGGGTACGATCTACGTCACGCGCGATTAACGATTGCCCACAAACAAACATTCTCACACCAGCCTCCTGAAGTTCTTTATAAAGTTTGAGATTGGGATTGTCGACTTTGTATTTTGCTTTATAGGCTTCATTATTCATCACTGTGTAGGTAGCACCTCCGTGTATTGCCAGTACCACATTAATATTTTTGGAAGCCACCCCTCCCACCGCATGAAGGTTTAACAGCCGCGCCACGTTGTTTAGCGCCCAATTAATCGTATCAGGTTTTTCGCTGGGCCGCTCCACCTCAATCACGATATTGTACATCAGTTGCGGATCTGGCTTCTCAACTGCGTATGGAATTTCAAAAATACCACCAGCACTTTTAATCACCGGATTAACACGGGTGGGCATTTGTGCATGGGCCATTATGGTGACAGTCATCAGAAAAACACCTAAAAGAAATTTCATATTAGTGATTGATTAAAATATTAACGCCTGCCACCAGGATCAAGATAGCTGTAATTCTGCGAATGTAAATCGGATTGAGTTTCTTTGCACCCAATCGTGAACCAATTTGCCCCCCTACCCACACAGCAATCAACAATGGGAATATGAATTTCCAATCAAATGATGCCGAACGCGTAAACTGACCAGCTAATCCACTCAGTGAATTAACCAGTATAAATACACTGGCGAGTGCAGATATTCTACGAGCCGAGTCCCACTTCATAAAATGAAGAATCGGTGACAAGAAAATGCCGCCCCCGATACTGACCAAGCCTGATAGCAACCCAATAGAACTACCAAGCACAAACGGGATAACGGGAGGTTGATGCCTTTGTTCATTATTATGATTCGCTGAAAAATAATCCTGGGCCCATAACGAAATGGCCGCGGCCACCAGCGCCCAACCTAGGAGTTGAAAAAACGCGTCTTCGCGGATCGGCCACTGCCCACCCACAAATGCCAGGGGCACACTTGACACAAGAAACGGCCAGATTTTTTTTATGTCGAGCAAGCCTTCTTTATAAAATACATAGGCACCGTTCGTCACCACTACGATGTTACACAGCAAGGCAGCCGGCCGCATGATCTCAAATCCTATCATCATCACACCCATTAGGGCGAGATAGCTCGTACCTCCACCAAAACCTACTGACGCATAAATGATAGCGATCAGGAAAAAAGAAATGATGAGAATGTAGTCCAAAGCTGCTGATTAATTTTCTCCGGCCCTCTTCACTTCAATGGACTGCAACGCTTTGAGATGCCTCCTGCCTGTGCGCAGATCGGTTGGTGAGATCATGAGTATGGCATCATCCATTTTTTGATGTGCTACACCTTCTTTTTCTGTTACAATGTAAATTTTGTCGCCCAGCGGATTGTTAAAAATTTCGTTCCAGGAATAAACAACGGTGTAGCCATCGTTTGCCTTGCATATCAAATAAAACTCACTTAGCAATCGTGGGTTGCTCCCATCAAATTCTACCGCGGCCAGTACATCTTTCAGCAGCACACCTTTCAGGGTCTTGGCTTCGCTCTTTTTTTCTCCCAAGTGATTTGTGATTGTTACGTTTCCAATTTCATGAGTTTTTAAACGTGCCAAATCCGTTCCATTGATCGTTACGATCGACTTGACCTTACCGGAAACGATAAAGGAAGTGGTTGGTTTTGTTTGCTGGGCTTTTGAAGAAAAATTGAACGCCAGAAATACCGCAAAAAATAGGATCCGCATAAACTGAATTATTTTTTTAACCTCCGATGGTTGACATGGACTCGTGCACAGGCACATTCATTCTTTTCTTCTCCGCCTCGAAACCATCTTTAGGTCGATTGTCAAATGCTTTCAGGAGTTCTACTTTGAGATTATTATCCGAAATGCCCGAGCGAAGTAAGTCTTTGATGTTGAGAACTCCGTTGTCGTACAGACATGTCTTTAGTTCGCCTTGGGCAGTAATGCGAATCCGGTTACACGTACCACAAAATGTGCGGCTAAAAGCAGCAATGATACCAATATCACCTGTGTGACCCGGAATCCGGTAGTGATAAGCAGTAGAGTTCTCCGGGTCGGGTACTTTTTGCAAGTCCGGGTAGGCTGCCAAGATATGATCGTGAATTTTTTTGTACGTCCACGTAAGTGACGTGTAGTGATTGCCTTCACCGTTGAATGGCATCTCTTCAATAAAACGTACCGACACTGGTAATTCTTTTGTCAAGGCTACCAGCGGCAAAATATCGTCAATGTTTTTTCCGGTCATCACCACGGTATTGATCTTCAATAGGATGCCGTGATTCAACAAGCCATGAAAGGTGTCCATAACATTGTCAAATTCATCTCTGCGCGTGATGGCGTGAAAGCGAGCACGATCCAGCGTATCGAGACTTAGATTGACTGAAGCGATTCCCATCTTTTTCAACTCAGGAATATGCTTGGCGGTAAGTACACCATTGGTCGTCAGGTGCACATCCTTCACACCGGGGATTTCAACAATCGTGTTGAGCAGGCTCATCAGATCATTGCGAACAAAAGGCTCACCGCCCGTAATCCTGATCTTCGAAATCCTCATGGCTGCTAGCAATCGCACCAATCGCTCAATTTCTTCAAAAGAAAGCAACGCCTTTTTGGGCAGGTAATGAATGCCTTCCTCCGGCATGCAATAAAAGCACCGTAGGTTGCAACGATCCGTCACAGCCAGGCGCAAGTAGTTCAGGGGCCGATGGTGATTATCAAACAGCATGAGATTTTCGTACGAAAGATAGTCATAGACCGATAAAAAATAGTAGTTTGACGTTTTAAGTACATGAAGGTAACGGTCACCACTTTTGGCATTGCCCGCGAATTGATGGGCGGTAAACGGGTAGAAATCGAATTGGATAAAAACCAGGTAGGTCATTTGCGCAAAGTCCTGCTCACCCGGTACCCAGGCCTGGCCGATCTCCGATCAATACTTATTGCCGTTAATCAAAATTACGCAGAAGATGAGCAACTCCTCACAGAAACAGACGAGGTGGCACTGATACCACCCGTGAGTGGTGGATAAGGTATATCATCCGGCTGATTGTTTCATTCTTTCGCTTGAGTTTTGATTCGCAAAGCGTTACATTCATCTCTGGTTAGTTCATAATTTTCTGCCACTGTTATGATAAACATTACCTCAAAACCCATCGATGTCCAAAAAGTAATCGATACCGCAACGAGTTTAGGAGCGGGCGCTATCAATGTATTCATCGGCACCGTGCGCAACCAGGCTAACAATAAAAATGTGGTCTGGCTGGAGTATGAAGCGTATGAAAGTATGGCTGTAGCCGAAACGCGTAAGATTGTAGACGAAGCTTCGCACCGC
>JAIENH010000566.1 GCA_019751475.1 Cyclobacteriaceae bacterium | reverse complement strand
ACCTACGTTGGTGATCATCCGCTGGGACCGTTTACTTATGCTCCTTACAATCCGATTTCGTATAAGCCAGGCGGCTTTGTGACGGGCGCAGGTCATGGCAATACCTTTCAAGACAACTATGGCAACTACTGGAACACCGGCACGCCATGGGTGGCGGTGAACTGGAATTTTGAAAGGCGCATCGCCATGTTTCCGGCAGGGTTTGACAAGGATGACCAGATGTTTGCGAACACACGCTTTGGCGATCTACCTCACTACCTTCCAACCAAAAAATGGAACTCAAAAGATGAGCTGTTTACCGGCTGGATGCTGTTGTCGTACGGTAAGCCAGTGCTGGCTTCTTCCGTGCGCGACACATTTGATGTGGCTAACGTGACTGATGAAAATCCACGTACATTCTGGGTGGCATCCAAAAACAAACCAGGTGAATGGATTACTCTCGACTTGATGCAGCCCTGCGATGTGAAAGCCGTCCAGGTAAGTTTTACCGATTATAAATCCGATATTTTTGATCCAAACGATCCCAGGGTGTACACACAATTCAGATTGTATCATTCAATAGATGGCAAGTATTGGGATAAAATTGCTGATCTAACAAACGACAAGCGCGATCGACCAAATGCTTACATCGAACTGGAGAAACCTGTAAAAACAAAATACATCAAATACGAGCACGAGTATGTGGGTGCACCAAATTTGGCTATCAGCGATATCCGGGTTTTTGGAAATGGAAGTGTGAAACTGCCAAAGACACCGGCAAAGTTTACCGCAAAGCGCGATGCAGATACACGAAATGCTTGGGTAGCCTGGGAGAAAGTGCCCGGTGCCGTGGGTTACAATATTCTTTGGGGAATAATGCCCGACAAATTATACCAGACATACCAAGTCTTTGATGACCAGCCCAATCAATTGGAAATTCGTGCACTCACAGTTGGCCAATCGTACTACTTTGCCATTGAGGCGTTTAACGAAAGTGGCGTTTCGAAAGTCAGTGAGGTTGTATTGAGCAAGTAGCTTGCTTGGCTTACGCCATCCGCTTAGCTACTTCGTCCCAGTTCACTACGTTCCACCAGGCTGCGATATAGTCGGCCCGCTTGTTTTGGTACTTCAGGTAATAAGCGTGTTCCCACACATCGAGAGCGAGTAGCGGAGTGCCTTTTAATTCGCTCACATCCATCATCGGGTTGTCTTGATTAGGCGTTGATCCGATTTTCAGTTTACCACCGTCATTAACCAACCACGCCCAGCCAGAGCCGAAGCGTCCAATAGCTGCTTGAGTGAATTGTTCTTTAAACTTATCAAAGCCGCCAAAGGCACCGCTGAGTGCTTCAGCTACTTTGCCTACAGGGGCTGTGCTGCCCGGTTTCATCACTTGCCAGAAGAAGTTGTGATTCCACGAACCGCCACCGTTGTTTCTCGCTTTCGCGGAAAGCTTGGATGTGTTGGTAAAAAATTCTTTTTCCGTAGCGTATGAAATGTTTTCCGCAGCAATAGCATCATTAACGTTCTTGATGTAAGCAGCGTGGTGCTTGCTATAGTGAATCTCCATAGTCATGGCGTCAATGCTCGGCTCCAGGGCACTGTATGCATACGGCAATGCAATCTGGGCGAACTGTAATCCGGCCGGGGCCGCCAGCGATTCTTCCGAATGCAACAAGAGCGATGAACCGGCAGCCACGGCAGCCGTGATTTTTACAGAGTCTTTTACAAATGTTCTACGATTAATGGTTTTCATAATATTATCTCGTTTAATCACTCATTTACAACTATCAGGCCACCTTGATCCTCATGATGCCACCTGGGGCCAGCGAAGTAAATTTACCCAAAAATCTTTAGCTTTAATGGACTAAAAATGCACAACCATGGCTGATATACTTTACGATCAGGTTCCGTCTCTTGATTTGGCTGATTTTACCGGTGGCGACCCGGAAAAGAAGAAAAAATTCGTGGCGGCCCTGGGAGAAGCGTACAACAACATCGGCTTCGTGGCTATTCGCAATCATTTTCTTACCGATGAGTTGTCAGCCCGCCTGTACGACACCATTAAGCGTTTTTTTGCTCTGCCCGATGACGTAAAGAAAAAATATGAAGTGCCCGAACTCGCAGGTCAGCGCGGCTACATTGGCAAAGGCAAGGAGCACGCCAAGGGTCGCAACACAGGCGACCTGAAAGAGTTTTATCACGTGGGCCAGGAAGTGACGGATGGAGACCCTATAAAAAAGGAAGACCCCGACAATATTTGGCCCGATGAACTGCCTGCGTTAAAAGAAACAGGTTTAGAAGTGTACCAGAGATTAGAGAAGACGGGTATCTACATGCTCCGCGCCATTGCACTTTATCTTGGTTTGCCTGAAAATTATTTTGACAATAAAGTACATCACGGCAACAGTATCCTTCGCCCGATTCACTATTACCCCATTGAAAATCCGGATGCTGTACCACCCGATGCCGTGCGTGCAGCCGAACACGGAGATATTAACCTTATCACCTTGCTGATGGGCGCCAGTGCTGATGGCTTGCAGGTACTTCGCAGAGACGGCAAGTGGATACCTATCACGGCTCTTCCGGAGCAACTTGTTGTGAACGTAGGCGATATGCTGGAGCGCCTTACGAACAAAAAACTAAAATCAACTATACACCGGGTGGTGAATCCACCCCGTCATTTGATGAATACTCCGCGCTATTCCATTCCATTCTTTATGCATCCGCGCAGCGAAATGGATCTCACTGCACTGCCTGGCTGTGTGGATGCAAACAATCCGAAGCGCTGGCCGGACATTACCGCAGGTGAGTTTCTCAATCAGCGATTAAAGGAAATTGGTCTGAAAAAGTAAGGCAGCTCATTGTATCAGCAGGTACGATACTACACTTTTCTCAAGGACGTGCTGATGCTGTCGATCAGTACGTTTGGCGGGCCACAGGCGCACATCGCCCATTTCTTAAAAGTGCTGGTGCAAAAGCGCAAGTATCTTTCCGAAGAGGATTTGATCGAAATCAATTCGTTGTGCCAGGTATTGCCGGGGCCTACGTCCACACAGACGCTTACAGCCATTGGGTATAAAATAGGTGGGCCTAATCTTGCCTACCTCACCCTGCTGATTTGGATTTTGCCAGCCGTGTCTTTGATGACACTCGCGGCCCTCATCATCGATTTGTTTCAAGACCGTAACCAGGTGCTGGCCTTCACGCGGTTTGTGCCGGCTATGGCGGTGGGTTTTGTGAGTTATGCTGCTTATACCATGAGTTTGAAGAGCGTGCATACACGCACCGGTATCTTTTTGATGGTCGCGGCCGCTGTGCTTTCGTATTTCATACGCTCTCCATTTTTCTATCCAGCGGCCCTTTTGATGGCGGGTGTAGTCACAGCCTTTAAGTATAAGTCGCAACCTAAGGAGGAAAAAATTCCAATCAAGATTGCGTGGGCCAATTTTATTCTGTGGGCTGGTGTGCTGATAGGGGCGGCCGTGCTCGGTAGCCTTACGGGAAACTTGCTCGTGCGGCTCTTTGAGAATTTTTATCGAAACGGAAGTTTGATTTTTGGAGGAGGCCAGGTACTTACTCCGTTACTGTACACGGAGTTTGTTGAGCTAAAGGACTACCTCAACTCCAGGGAATTTCTTTCCGGCTATGCGATTGCGCAATCCATTCCTGGCCCTGTGTTTTCCTTTAGTGCGTTTATCGGGGCACTCTCCATGCGTGATGCGGGACTGCTGGGTCAAGTGGCTGGTGGATTTATATCGGCCGCAGGCATTTTCTTGCCAGGTACCTTTTTGATCTTCTTTGTCGTGCGATTTTGGGAGAGCCTGAAAAAATTCAGGGCCGTGCGCGCGTCTTTAGAAGGCATTGCTGCGGCCAGTGCCGGGTTGGTAGCGGCTGCGGCCGTATTTCTTTTCCAGCCGTTGGATAATTCGTTTGTCACCTACTCGTTTACCATCAGCACCTTTGCCTTGCTCACATTCACCCGTATTCCTTCAGCGCTCATTGTGGCGATGGGACTGGTGTTGGGGTATTTTCTATAACTTTCAGCAAATAAAAAACCCTGCCTCTTTTCAGAAGCAGGGTTGCATATTTTTAGCTACCGCTGATTATCCGAGTTTGAAAATGATAGGAAGCGTGTAACGTTGCTTCACAGGCTTACCACGTTGCTTACCAGGTGTCCAGGCGGGAGCAGATTGCACGATGCGTACGGCTTCTTCATCACAACCGGCACCTATACCTTTGATAGCACGAACATCGGAAAGTGATCCATCTTTCTGAATTACAAATTCCACGAATACGCGGCCTTCAATACCCATACGTCTCGCTTGGGCAGGATATTTGATTTTTTCGCCCACGTATTTGTAGAACGCCTGCATACCTCCTTTAGGAGCAGCAGATTCTTCTACTACGGTAAAAATCTCATCGGTTTCTTCTTTAGGCTCCTCTGCCTGCACCACGATCTCTTCCACCTTGGTGTCTTCAGTTACCTCTACGTCAAGGTTAACTTTGATGTCTTCCTTAATTTCTTCTTCATCGGGTACTTCTACCACCTGCGGCTGTTGCACCGTTGGAGCGGGTGGAGGAGGAATATCGGTAGGGGGGACTTCCATCGTTTCCTCGAAGGAGTCAGTACTCTTTCCCGTAAGGTTAGCGATACTTTCATCGTATTGTTTCCATTCAAAAGCCATCACCACCAGGGCCATGGTCACCAATAGTCCAATGCTGAAGAAAAACCCTGATTTTCTGGTTAAATCAGCTTGTTCGGTCTTTTTTAATTCCATACAGATTCGCGGTTTAGGATTTCAAATATAACAACAGAATCCGCTTCCGAGCAGATCGTCACGCACAAATCAAAAAAAATCTCCGAAAAATGACTTTTCTACCTCCGGTTGCCGTAGAAAAGGGTAAAATACACAGTAGGGAAGAGGCTGTTATTGGTTGTAGAGGGCATCAAAATGACCTTGTTAAAATAGGCATCCAATAGGAAGCCGACCTCAAAGCCGGTCACTTGGCTTTTAATGGTTCCCAACTCGAAATTCAATCCCAACTTAACATTCGCGCCAAGCTGGATAGTTGACTCGCCAACACCCTGAAATAAACTTCCTGTGCCAAGGATATTATTGAAATTGTGCTGAGGATTATCAGGGTTGTATTGCTCTTTGCGCGTCACAAAAAAGCTATTGTTGTCCAAGGCCCTTTCGATATAATATGGGGCCACCACTCCGATGCTCGGCCCGATGGCCGTTACGGCTTTTATTTCCACACCTTGCTGAGGAGCTTTGGTAAAAAGAATCAAATCACGACCGTATTGAAAACGGAACGCGTAGAGGTAATTACTTTTTCCATAGATAAAGAAGTTACCAGTAGCGCGTGAACTTCTTCTCACCTCCTGGCCGTGTTTTACATTCATGATTTCCAGGCCGAAAGTCTCAAGCACGCGGTCGTTGAGCTTGCGGGCTTTTTTGAACACAAAACCCCCGATCAATCCACCTGATGAGTTCTTGTTGATGCCCCAGGTAAATTCAGAAGTGTACTCGTAACTGTCCTGGGTTTGGGCAGACACAGAAAGGCACGCACCTACTCCAATAAGCGTGAGAAAGGCCCATCTGCGCAAGGAACAGCCCATTTATTATTATTTACCCTAAATTTAACCGTTAGTTACACAACGAAAAAAACTAAAGCAAATTTCTATGGCCTCTATGAATGGCGAATACATGGGCGCATTGCGAACACAAGATACCCACCAGCTTTCGGGAAATAAGATCATCACCGATGCACCTCCGGACAACAACGGAAAAGGAGAGGCCTTTAGCCCTACTGACTTAGTGTGTGCGGCCTTGAGCAGTTGTATGATGACCATCATGGGCATCGTGGCCGAGCGTGAAGGAGTGAACTTAAAGGGACTTCAGTCTCAGATCACAAAAATCATGGCGTCTAACCCGCGCAAGATTGCGGAAATACAGATTCATTTTTCTCATCCATCCCTGGCAGCCACGGATGCACAAAAACAACAGCTGATTCACGCGGCACGCACGTGCCCTGTGGCATTAAGTT
>JAIENH010000104.1 GCA_019751475.1 Cyclobacteriaceae bacterium | reverse complement strand
TCGCGCATTATACTTCTTGCCAAGGGCTCATCATCAATGAGTATTGCCTTCGTCATAAGACCTGGGGTATTTTAATGGTGGTGATGAAAACATTTTCATGAGAGGAAGTGGCCAACAAGTCGTTTCGAAAAAACAACAGGTACAATCTTCGCTGTACGGATGTCAACCCAAAGCCAGTACCAGGCCTGGCCGAGGCTGTGGAGGCATCAAACGGATTGGTAACTTCAATGATCAGGGTATTGCCTTCCACTTTCGTGGAAAGAGTGATGGTGATTTCACCCGTTGTGTCATACAATCCGAATTTGATCGCATTTTCCATCACCGGCTGCAAAAGGAGATACGGAAGCTTTAACGATGTGCTGCCTTCACTTATGCGAATATCGGTCTTCAGGCGATGACCGAAGCGCACCTTCTCAATGTCAAGATACAGTTGAAGGTGGCTAAGTTCTTCTTCAAGCGTCACCAATGGTCGGTCATCTTTTTTCACTGTGCCGCGGAGAAAATCAGAGAGCTGCTGGATCATTTTCCGTGCTTCCTCCGGTCGTGAGCCAATCAATGCGCTAATGGAATTTAGACTATTGAACAGAAAATGAGGTTGAAGCTGCTGGCGTAAGTTGGTAAGTTCTGCCTCGCGTGCCAGTTGGGTAGCTTCCTCTTTTCGTTTCTCGCTTTCTTGGCGCTCGCCCACATACACTTGAAACCACGTGAGCACGGCAATCAGCGTTATCATCAACCAGCCAAATATTCCGCGAAGTAGGAGGGAGCGATCTAACAAATCAAAATAGGATGGCTGACCAATGATTAATTGCTGAAGTACCCACTTCTCTGTAAACACACACAGCACGCTCAACGCTACACTCCATCCTAAAACATAAAACGAATTGCGAATGCTAGGCTGATACGAGTGCATGGCTGTATTGATGGTATATCCGGCCACTGCGAAGATGAATTGTGTCACGGCTGCGTCTATCAGTGCCGTTCGTTGATCTGTTCCCAGTGAAATCAGAACGTACGCTTGCACACCGCCCCACACTATCCACCACACCGCATAGGCGAGGGTTATTTTAGCATACGAGATGGGTGGCTTTGACACAGCGGTTATACAGCAAGGGTTTGTTCAGCCTGGAGCGAGGCGGCCTTCTGATGTACGTAGCGAACGTAGTCATGAGCCTCTTCCGTTTCGTGAACACGCGAATATAGTTCAAGACCATCGGTTATTTCATGAAGCGGAAGGAGTTCAGAAACATTTACAAACTCCCAATCTACCGTTTGGTCATTGGAGTTAATGAAGTGGTCTTCTTCGGTGAGCCCGAGCACCCGGGCTTTTAACAGGGCCTCTTCAAAACTCCGGGCCTGTATCAGTCGCAGGTGCTCATCAAATTGCGACTTTGCGCCAGAGTTTCCATTGGAAATTTTGAAAATAACTTTAGCAATATACCAGTTCATGACCTTGGAATTTGAAAGGATTAATAGCTTTTAATATCAATACCACCAAAAACGCAGGTGCCTGTTAGTACAAGCGTTTTGCCTGTCTCCGGCATATCTTTCAAAATAGGCCGCTTATCGTCAAGACCACCCAGTATGCAGACTACTTCCGATTTCACATTCCAGTGAGGAGGTACAATAATTTTGGTGCCGCCAAACACCGTGGTGACATCAATGGTAGCGCTGTTATTTATGTCTGCTTGCATGAAGTTAAGATCGGTGCCGCCAAAGACAGTGGTGATGTCACCGCCTTTGAAGTCTTTGGAGATGATGTTACGCTTGGTGCCGCCAAACACGGAGACAGCATCAATTATATCGTCTTGCGAAATGGAGGCGGTGTCCCACCTGCTTTTTTTTCGCATTGGCCCCAAAATCATAAATAATCCCAAGCCAATAATCAGGGAAGGCCATAAATACTGGCGAAGATTCATATCCAACAGCACGTCATCGGCCAGAAAAAAGCCCCCAATTAGGATTGGTACAATCCACCCGCCCGGCTTAAAGGAATGACGGGCACCGATGTAAATACCAATACCAATGAGAATCGTCTCCCAGCCAAAAAGCCAATACGGAAGTTCAACACCAGCCTGCCGTGCGAGAAACAAAGAACCAACAGCCACGAGTACCAGTCCACCCAGTTGGCGCCCGGTGCTGTTAATGAATCGTTCTTTTCTTTCGTTGTTTTCCATAGGATTTGTTTCCATGTGCGTTAATTTTTACTCAAAGAAACGATGGCAGCCCTAAAACGACCACTCGAGGTAGGTGGGCATCGATCGGCTGTCGGTGAATGCCGGTACCGGGTAGGTGAACGCTCAAGATAAGCGAAAGGCATATTACGGCAATGAGAAAATCACGTAGATAAAGGAGATGCTCCCTAACAAATAAATAAAGACAAACCAGCAAGTTTTACGTGGGTATCCATATTCTCTACTAAGCTGGAGTGCGAGCATAATTGAACCAAAAGAAAAGAAAATTGCGTCTAGTATGCTGGTAATCCTTACGAATAGAGTGCTTTGGAGCGTTTTTTCAGAAATTAAGTCCAACATTCGAATTTCATCTATCAAAACCAATTCAATAGCAATGACTTTACACAGTTCATTGGCAATTAGGCTAAGAATCAAATATCTGGCTGAACCAATATAGTCGTCTACTTCAAGCACCAAGCCATGAATCTTCATGAAGTACCAGGTAAATCCTAGGATGCCAGCTACAAGCATGAAAATTGATGATGCCATGATTGGCAAGGATATATAGTTCGATATTTTAGCGGTTTCTTGAAAAGAGTCAGGAAGATGTTCAATAATGAGATGCGACCTGTAGGCCCCTACACCGATCAAAAGCATCATATAGACGATTACTAACTTGAGACTCAAGGCTAGTGATGGTAACTTCATCTGCATCTGATTTAGATATCACTGCGAGACGAATGCTTCTAACCAACCGGCTATCAAAAGAAAAATTATTGGCACAATACCCTCCGATAATTTTGGAATCAATGAGTTATCTACTTCAGACTGAATAAGAAGCTTTGAAATAAAAGTAAAACCACGCAGGCCAATGCAAGCAAAAAGAGAAAATGATAGTAGCTCTGGTAAAGCATGCGGTAGAATCTGATAATAAATCATTTCCGATGTATTGAGGTATTGAATTTTGCTAATTTTTATTAACATACCCATTGTATAACCATTCCAGACTAAAACTGCGGTAGTTAAAAGACCTCCGGAAAAAAAACCGAAAACGGATAGCATCAAGGCAACTTTCAGGTTTTGAAAAAATACAATTCTGAACGTTTGCCATTTATCAATAACATTTTGAGCAACATTAAATGTTTCTTCTGAGTGAGAGTTAGGCACATTCGTCATAAAGCCAAGAAAGTAGCCTATTAAAATAAGGGCAACAATTAAAGCACCTCTAGTGAGAGTCAGCTCGCGAAATATTCTCCAGGCGCTCATTAAGGGTGGGATAATTGAATGACCATTTTGTCATTTGGTCATTGCTAAGTTCATTTAGTTTAAGAAGCATTTCTTTAACTGCAGCTTTGCCATTTTTCTTTACTGCAAATAAGTCGGCCTGTTTTTCAAGCCGCTTTTGAACTAATCCATTAACGAATAAGAGGCCACCCCCGCCTACCAAACCAAAGTACCCCATTAAAAAAACTGCAAATAGATTACTGCTATCGACAAGGTTGCGAATGATAGAAAATGAAAAAATCGTGATTGAAATCCATAGGATATTGGTCAGCATTAATTTTAAGAGGTGATTATATTTTAAGTGAGCGATTTCGTGCGTCAGGATAGCATCTATAATTTCTGGTTTCAGATTCTCTAGAAAATACTCTCCTATCAATATGATTTTGGTAAATGGCAGAATTCCAGTTGCATAGGCGTTCATTATTTTTTTATCAATCACATAAATGTGATAGTTTTCTTGGAACCTCTCTTGTATTTTCTTTTTAACAATTTCGTTCTGATGATTTTTATTGATTCTTGATCGGAAGAGAGTAATAATTGGTTCACCTGTAAAACGAACTATCGGGACAATAGATGCGCCAAATAATATCAGTAAGAATGAATAGATACCACCTTCCGCGGGGTTCGCTAGTTCTATTACAAGTAATAGAACTGAATATCCAAGTAAAATTAACGGTAGTAGAATTATATCATCTTTATAATTATTCAGTTTTAACGGATTAATGGAGTGTGCAAACAATGACATTACCATCAAAACAACATATTTTACCATCAGTGATAGCAAGGACAAAAGGAAGGCTGAATAGAGTATTGAAGAGAACTCCATTAATAGAGTTTATTTATTGGATATGTGGTTCAGTGTATTTGGCAAAGAGTAAAGTGCATGAATTGCGTTCCATGCACTTTACTTAGCAAGCTATCCTGCACCAACGGCACCACCAATAACTGCCCCAAAAAATGCTCCAGCAGAACCACCTATCCAGCCTACAGTAGCTCCGAATTTGGCGCCAGCTTGACCGCCTACAATAGCGGCAGCTGTTCCTAGTGCACCAGCAGCGACATTTTGCTCAAAGGCACCCCTGTTACGCATAATCAGATAGCCCATGTCAGTTTTCGAGTTTTGAGTCATTTCTTTCGCGGTCATCACTGCGCAGCAGATGAATAGACCAATTAGAGTCTTCTTCATAAGATTTAAGTGTTGTTTGAAGTTTTAAATGATTTTCGGTCTTGGCCAAGATCCTTGAGTTGAAATAACAAGAGGAATACTTCCGATGCAAAATTATCATATATGATGTTACATTTTAAGATTTAGCTCAAAAGCGTAGGAATTTGCGCTTTGTGAAGAATCAAGAACAGTTTGAGCGTCAATTGAAGAAAATAGGGGAAAGGTTAGTGGAACTACGTAAAAAGAAGGGTTATACAAGCCATGAGACATTTGCTTACGACCATAACCTTCCCAGGGTTCAATATTGGCGCATTGAAAAGGGTAAGAGCAATATCACTTTCAAAAGCCTATTCCAAATTTTAGAAATTCACAATTTAAGCCTCTCGGATTTTTTTAGTTCGATAACAAAAAATTAGAATTTCTCACTCTTCTACACTTGCGTAGGAGATTTCACTTTTTTAGCAGAAGATACTTTACGAACCTCCGCGAATCTTCCAGGTATCCGGCTTTTAGGTAGAAGGCATGGGTTCTAACGCGAACTGCGTTGCTCGTCACTTCCAACTTTTCGCAACCGTGAGAGAATAAATAGCGTTCAGCTTCCTCTAGTAGTTGTAGACCAATGCCTTGGGAGCGTACATTTTCATCCACACAAAAAGCTGTGATTCGACCCATTTTTCCTCGCCAGTGCATAAGATCAAATAAATGCAGGGAGATAAATCCAATCACGCGATTGGCCTGCTCGGCCACCAGTAGTTTATAGTTGGCTCCTTCGTGTGCCTTGATTTTCTCCTCCACTTCTTTTTCACTCAAGTCAGGATAGCCCAGTTGTGCCAAAAGACTTTGAACCGGTTTTGCATCGGAAGAGACAGCCGCGCGAATGATTATCCGATCACTTGTCATGAGCCTTCAACATCCATTTCATCAACGGGCCGCTGGTCATACTGGTAAGCAATGCCATGATCACCAATGCCACAAATACTTTTTCATTAATGATGCCGTACTCCAGCGCTACAATGCCGAGGATAATTTCCATAGCCCCACGCGCATTCATGCCAAAGCCTGCTGCCAGCGACTCGCGCCACGTAAAGCCTCCGAGTTTTGTTCCGAGGCCGCTGCCGATAATCTTTCCAGCGAAAGCAATCACAAGCACCACCAAGACGAGGGCCAGATCAAAGTTGGCAATAAAATTTACTTTCAATCCGATGGCCACAAAGAATAAGGGTGCGAAAATATTATTGATAAACTGATGCACGATTTCTTTGGCGCGTTCACTCATGTGTTCGGAGTCGCCCAAGGCAATGCCGATGATGAAGGCGCCAAACACCGCATGAATGCCAATGGATTCTGTGAAGGCAGCCGCGAGAAAGCACAACGATAGTGACAACGACAACAATCCTCCGGGCCATGCC
>JAIENH010000369.1 GCA_019751475.1 Cyclobacteriaceae bacterium | reverse complement strand
CGCGAAAGCGGCAAAGTATGAGTTTTGAACGAGCTTGGAAGTAGTGATCAAACCAACGGCTACATCCAAACGAGGTGTTGTCTTTGACTTGGTGCCTTTAGATGCAACACCTTCTACTTGAAGAATGCCCGTCTTATAGGCAGGTTGGTAAGGGAACGAGAAGCTCTTATTGATTTTAGGTTGCTCAGTGGCAGCCGAAGCGTAGTCATCGCCTTTGAAAGGGATACCCGGAAGGGCCATCTCTTTATCACCGTACTTATAGAAACTGTTGACAGTGTAAACAGTACCTTTCTTCAACATTTTCACGGGCAGAGCGGCCGCCATTTCATAGGCCACGGTGTCTTTGTGTACTTCCAGCGGATTGGGCGTCACCGTAAGGTTCTGCTGCTTGGCTAATTTTATCATCTGCGGAAGCGTACATCCGGCCAGGCTTAGCATGCTGATGATCACAATCGAATAGACTACTTTCTTCATGGATGGTAATTTTAAGGTTTTTATAAGGAGTGTCAAAGCTACAGTTATAGCGTTTTTTTTGCAATTATAGTCAAAAAAATAAAGAGCGGGGGTGTCCTGCCTTAGCCAAGGGCGAGTTATCTTTGCGAAACGGTTTTTCTTTCGATAAAGCGCGTTTTACTCAGGTAAATGAAGATAGAAGGTATGAATAGCCAAATGAAACGTTTGCAGCACTTTTTTCAGGAGCACGCTTTTGGGGTTTGCTCTGCCTTAGGTGAAAAACTGGGCATTGCCTCGTCCAGCATACGTTTGTTCTTTATCTACGCCTCATTTCTTACGCTGGGCTCCCCGGTGATTGTCTACCTGGGCCTTGCTTTCCTGCTCAACATGCGAAAGCACTTGCGCAAAAGCAGCAGTTCGGTACTCGACTTTTAGGCCCCCAGGTCGGTGTACTTCCGTACGCCCAGGATGAAGAACTTCCACACGACTGATCCCGAGTAACGGCTGGGTATTCTTTTAAACCCAAGGTTACGGCTATGTTTCCTACGGTCGTGCTCACGGCCCCATCGGCTAATGAAATTGAAATGAGCCCGCATCACGGCCCACGCATCGCGGGTGGTGCCATCGAATAAGAATTTGATAGAGGCGATCCAGTCAAGTATGATGCGTAACGGGAATTTGATCAAGAGCTCACCAGTAGGAAGGTTTTTATACAGTAGACTTAGACCATTTCTAAAGTTCAGGTACGTCTTTCTTGGATTGGAGGCATGGAGCGTAGCGCCTCCCAGGTGATACACCGTGCTGCTACCTTCATACAAAATTCGATGACCTGCACGCTGCCACCGCCAACAGAGATCAATCTCTTCCATGTGGGCAAAGAAGTCTTCATCAAAACCACCCATTTGATGAAACAACTCACTGCGAACCATCATGCATGCGCCCGAGGCCCAAAAAATATCCTTCTGATCATTGTATTGTTGCTCGTCCTCTTCCATTACGTAAAACAAACGACCGCGACAAAACGGATACCCCAGTGAATCGAGGTAGCCGCCTGCAGCCCCGGCATATTCAAAATGAGTGGGCTGACGATGAGAAAGAATTTTTGGCTGCACGGCCGCTGCTGCGGGATTTTGATCCAATGCTTTTGTTAATGGGTCAAGCCAACCTTGGGTCACTTCCACATCGGAGTTGAGCAACACGTAGTAGTCTGCTTGAATTTTTTTCAACGCTACATTGTAGCCGCCACAAAATCCAAAATTGTTCGGAAGGGTGATTAATTCTATGCCGGGAAAATTCTGCCGCACCCAAACCGTAGAGTCATCGGTGGAGGCATTGTCAACCACCACGATGCGTGCGGTGCCGCTGTGTTGAACAACCCCCGGTAGAAATTTGGATAGAAGCTCGCGACCGTTATAATTAAGAATGACGACAGCGATGTTCCTCATCCCATCATGCTGCTTAGATCCAGACCGGGTATGTTGGGCAAAAGGCCTTCGGTACTTTTCTTCAGTTCTTCTTTGGCTTTTACTTCCGCTTCTTCCATGGCTTTGTTGATGGCGGCTACTACCAGATCCTGCACAAGAACTTTATCGTTTTGATTTAGAATGGCCGGGTCAATTTCTACGGCCATGATCTTTTTCTTTCCGTTGACGGTCGCCTTCACCATGCCGGCACCGGCCTCACCGGAGGCAGTGATTTTCTCCAGGTTATCCTGCGCTTCTTTCATGCGGGCTTGCATCTCTTTTACTTTGCCCATCATTTTCATCATATCCAGCATAGCAACGTTGTTTAAACGGGATGCAAATGTAATGGAGTTGGCGGAAATAAAGTTGCGAATTTATGCCAGCCCAAGCCATTTTGAGTAAAGGCCAACACCAGCCGCTACAAGTAATAATTATTAGAACCCATCTCAAAAATACATGGTCATTGCGGGCAGCGACCCGCAATCTCAAGTTTAGCACATCTAACTTGGGATTCCGGATTATCCCGATCCATCGGGACGGAATGACAGACGCGCTCAAAAGTATTTTTGAGATGGTTTCTAATTGCGAATCAACGAAACGGTGCCCTCTTCTGAAAAGGTGCGACCCGCAAGGTCGCTGATATCAGCCTTCCAGATGTAGACGGCTGCTGGCATCTGCTTGCCGCTAAATTGCCCGTCCCAGGCTTCGTTCTTGTCAGAAGCAAAAAGTAACGCACCCCACCGGTCGAAAATCTTCAAACTGATCTTTGCGATGAATTGACCATTAACCGTAAATGTATCATTCAGATTGTCGCCATTGGGTGTGAAGGCGGATGGGTGATATAAGTTCGCATTCTTAATAAACTCAACAGGGTTGGAGATGGACAAGGCCACGCCTCCCTGGTTGGGTTGTGCCTTGATACTATAACGCACATATTGATTTGCGTCATCGGGTTGATCATCTACCAACACGGTATCAGTCACAATAAATGTTTTGATAAGAGACCCTTGTAGATTGAATTTCTCCACTACATAATTTTTTACCCCGCTCTTCCAGCCGGTGTATTTATTCCACGAAAGTGTGATGGAATTGTTCTTATCAAGATTTCCCGTGAGTCGTAGCGGGCAGGCGATGGATCCCTTCGGACTGGAGTTACCGCACTTATCGGTGTATTCCATTTGGTAACAGAATTTTCCTTCAAGGTTATAGGTATTGTCTGTGAGTTTGGCCTCGGGTGCTGTGGTAAAAAATCCAAAGTTGTTGCTGTTGGAAGCGCGGAAAACAGAATAGTTGATGGGAATGAACCTAGGGTCTTGCTGCCAGGTAAGGTCTGCGGTGTTGGCTGTTGATACGGCACTGATGTTTTCGACAGCGGTTGGAATTTTTGTTGAGAAGGATTGAACACATTTTTCTAACGAGATACTTCTTGCGCCCCCGGCAAAGTTGGACACAACCTGGTAGCAATAGTCGGTCTTGCACACTATGTCGGTGTCTGACAAGTTGATGTTGCTCTGCGTACGATAGGGGCTTTTGTTCCGGTTAATGGTATACGTTGCTGCTCCGCCACCCGTGGCCCACACTACTTGGTTGACATCGCTTTGTGCTGTTACTGTCAGTTTTTGGCTACAGATAATCGCTGAATAGTTGTTTTGATTGTTGCAAGGATCAAAGGCGCTGAGCCTGAAACAATAGTAGTTGTCATCTAAGCGGAGATTGGGCACGGTGAGAGTGTTGATGCCATAGAGTGTTTGGAAAAGTTGAAAATTAGCCGAGTTGTTAATGGCAATTTCGAGTCGGTATTGAATATTGACGGCAGTAGTGAAATCAAGTTTGATGGTAGCTGCATCCACGGCTGTGAGAAGATTAATGCGAGGTGTGGGCAGCGTAGGTATTGGTTGAAACTGTTGGGTCTTGGCACTGCAGTTGTCAGCTGAGTTTAAGTTGCGGCCACGAACTGCCGTAGTGTACGTAGTAGGAGGCACCGTATACGTGTAGGGCGGTGTTAAAATATTATTCGAGAAAGGAAGTGTGGACTCTGCGATACCATCGTTGTTAAAGTCAATAACGTACTGCTCATATTTGTTATCCACCACCCTAATAGAGGCTTTGTTGCCGGAACAGGCATAAATCTCAAAATTAGGCTGAGTATTTTCAACCACCGTGATCACAATATCATCTTGGCCGATGCTTTGGTAGATTACTTTAAGTGTGTAAGTGCCTGCCTTGGTGTATGTGTAAGAGAATTGATTTTGCTGCTGGGTATTATTGCCTTCGTAGTCCATCACGCAGGGCTTGCCGGGTGTGCAGTCACCTGCCAACAGATTCGTCAATGTGATGGTGAAAGGCGCACATCCTTTTTTCTGGTCTACCTGGAAGCGGCCCAAACGACTGGGGTAAGGTTGTGCAATGGCTACCGTGCTAATAAGGCAGCAAAACAGCAGGCCCACTACTGTCCATTTATCGACAGGCCACCGGTGTTTAGCTCCATTATGTGATGGTCTGATGTTCACGACTTTCAATCTGTACAAATCTACCGAAACCCCTTCACTCATGCATGATCAAACTTTTTACAAAACGCTTCAGCCTTCACCAGGTCATCGTGAAGCAAACGGTCTGTCTCCATAAACGGTACAATCGCGCGAAAAGTATTTACAAACTCCTCCAGCCGGGGCGATGTTTTTAAGGGTCTTCGAAAGTGAAGTGCCTGGGCGGCTGTCATCAACTCGATGGCGAGTATGGAGAACACATTATTGACTACCCGGTATGCCTTGAGGGCGGCATTGGCACCCATGCTCACGTGGTCTTCCTGCCCGTTGGACGATACAATGGAGTCCACCGAAGCAGGCGTGCAAAGTTGTTTATTCTGGCTTACCAGCGAGGCAGCTGTATATTGAGGTATCATCAGTCCGGAGTTAAAACCCGGATTGGCCACTAAGTAATTGGGCAGATCGCGCGCTCCGCTTATCAGTTGATACGTACGTCTTTCTGAAATGCTTCCCAATTCCGCGACAGCGATACAAAGAAAATCCAGGGCCAGTGCCAACGGCTGTCCGTGAAAATTTCCAGCTGAGATGATTTCGTCTTCTTCCGGGAAGATGTTTGGATTGTCGGAGACACCGTTTACTTCTGCGAGGATAACTTCGGTGACGTATTCAATAGCGTCTAAACTTGCGCCATGCACTTGGGGTATGCAGCGGAAGGAATAGGGATCTTGCACATGCTTTTTTGATTGCGCGATAAGCTGGCTGCCCTTCAGGATGTTTTGAATAGCATCGGCCACTTTCCATTGGCCACGCTGAGGACGAATAACATGCACTTTTTTGTCGAATGGTTCGATGCGCCCATCAAATGCATCTAAGGACAGCGCACCAATCTGGTTAGCCAGCGCCAACAGTCGGTGAGCATTTACGGTGCACCACACGCCAAAGGCGCTCATAAACTGCGTGCCATTCAGCAATGCCAGGCCTTCTTTCGCCTTGAGATGAATGGGCTGCCATCCAAATCGCGCCAGGATTTCGTGAGCCGGAAATGTATTGCCTTCAAAATTTACTTCGCCCAACCCCAATAAGGGCAACGATAAGTGCGCAAGCGGTGCAAGGTCGCCAGATGCGCCCAGCGAGCCCATTTCAAAAACTTTTGGATACACTCCTATATTAAAGAGGTCAGTCAATCGCTGTACAGTTTCCAGTTGTACACCAGAATATCCGTATGACAGTGACTGCACTTTTAGAAACAACATCAATCGCACGATGGACTCGGGTATCTCCGGACCTGTACCGCAGGCATGCGACTTCACCAGGTTGTCTTGCAGTTTTTCAAGATCGTCCTTCGAAATGTTTTTGTTGTAGAGCGAGCCAAAGCCCGTGTTGATGCCGTACAGCGGTTGTGAGGTGGTCGCGATTTTCTTATCAAGGTATTCGCGACAGCGGACGATCTTTTGCTTTGATTCTTCTGACAGGAGGAGCGTGCAATCCTTTTCCACGAGCGTGCGGAGGTCACTCAGGGTAAGTGCGCGTGATGAGAGAGTGTGCTGGTAGCTCATACCGTTATCA
>JAIENH010000309.1 GCA_019751475.1 Cyclobacteriaceae bacterium | reverse complement strand
TGTAGGAAAGAGTGAGCCGGTTTTGGTCCTGGGCTATTTTCTGATAGTCTTCGAACTTGGCGTTCATGAAAGCCGGAAGGTAGGCGCGAGGCAGCAGCGAGGCTATAGGCCTTCCTTCGCTGAGGTCAGTCATCAGTTCATTGAGATCATTTATCCGCTTATTAAGATCAAAGCGCTGCGAGTCAAGCCGATTGATCATAACGATGGTTTTCTTCAGGTCGGCATCTACGTTGCTGCTCTTATTCTTCAATGTAAAATTTTCGAAGTAGTTCTCGAAGTTCTCCATCTTCCCTTCAACCTGTGCCAGCTCATTGTTGAGCCAGAGAATCTTCTGTTTGTTCGCGCGGTTTTTTTGTTCGTTGCTATACGTTAGGTAAACAGAATCAATGGTGTTGATGATGGTGTACACTTTTAGCGGATTGTAATCGCGGAAAGAGATGCGAATGGTGCTTGCGTCAAAATTGATCGGCTCTACTTTCAAATTGCGGTCAATAAATCCAAGAAGCCTCTCACGACTATTGATAACAAAGAAAAACTTGTTCTTAAAGTCAGGTTCAGCACCGGGCGCAAGGTCAACGCGAATAGCCGCGCCCTCCAGCGAGATGGTTTCGCCCAAGGCTGCTTCCTTCGGTTTTTCATTTTCCCCTACTCGTATCTGATAGCGTCCGCCCTCTACAAAATCAAAGTAGATTGGTTGGTCATAATACCGTCTGTCATTAACTGTATACGAAACTTTAAACGGAGAGCTGCGGTACATCTCAAACTCCAGTACGTTACCAATGCTGTAATAGCTCACCCACAAATCCAGTGAATCTAATAGTCGGCTAAAGAAAAGTTTTGATTTTATCTGCTCTATTTCGCCTGCTACAATGTTACGGTTCTGATCTTCTACCAGTTGAGTAATACCCAGCGCAGTAGCGTCTTGCTTCACCTCCAATTTCAACTCCGATTGAGATTCATACACATCTTTCGTCCACCGGATGGTGAGATACGCCACCAGGTTAGTGACAATCAAAATGAAAAGTATAATCCAGATGTTTTTTTTGATAAGCATGAGCAGCTTATCAAAGTCAATGCCTTCGGTGGAGGTGGGGCGAAATGGATCATTAACCGGGCTCATATCATTTGATGCTTCGCAGCACAATAATCAATGACAAAGAACTTATCAACAAACTGAATAAACCCGTGTAGTCGCGGAGGCCTTCTGCAAAAGGTCTTCGTAGCGGTTCTACATAAATGATATCGCCAGGCTCAACAATCATGTTGCCAGCCTGAAAACCTTCGATGGTACTGAAATCAATAAGAAAAACTTTGTCATTGCGCACGATGCGGATGCTTTTGGACTTCGACTCGTTGGGCAGCCCCTTGGTGAGGGCGAGTATTTCCGCCAAGGTCACATTTTGATTTTGCAAAGGCACCACTTGTCCGCCCACAGCGCCTAATACAACTACTCGCTTGTTTTGAAAATTCAACACTGCAAAAGAGCCATGAAAATATTTTTCGTATTCAGTCTGAAGAATGGCTTCGGCTTGCTGCAAGGTCAATCCTTCCATTTTCAGTTCACCCACTACAGGAAATTTCACAATGCCATTAAGGTCAACCAGATAACTCACCTGTGGCCGCACTTGCGTGGAATTGCCAGCGGTAGGTCGTGATATCTCAGGGTTAGGGTCAATGATGCGTTCACCATTGTTGGTATATACCTCCAGGTGAAGCTGATCATTTTTTTGAATGACGTAGTTCCGCTCGGCTTGTAGCACCTCCTTGGTGATAGGGGCCGATTTGAAATCTTCCGGGGTACGCAACATGATGTTTTGCTTGTACGAAGCACACGACACCAGAAGAGTGCCTGCTACCAGGAAGGAGAGAAAAGTGCGAAAACGAAAAAAATTCACCGGCTAATGGATAATCAAAAAGTAAAATTACCGAATTCCGCCCAAAGAATGGCGATTTTAAATTCTCAGGAGGCTTTTTGAAGCTCCGCGATAGTATCCAGGTACTTGTTTATAACTACTGACTCATCGAATTCACGCTCTACTTTCTTGCGTCCGTTTTCCCCAAATTGACGCAGCGTGACGCTGTCCAATGTCACCATTTTGGCCATTTTATCAGCCAAATCATCCACATCCTTGAGTTTGCATAAAAAGCCGTTGTGCTGGTCCTTCACCACATGATGACAACCGGGAACGTCTGTGGCCACAATGGGCTTACTGCATCCGGCAGCCTCTAGCAAAGTATGTGGTGTTCCTTCGCGATAGGATGGTAATACCACGCAATCGGCCGAATGAATAAAGGGTCTTACATCATAGGTGGTACCGAGGTATTCCACTGTCTTCGAGTCAATCCATTCTTGCACCACCTCTACGGGGATGCCGCGCTGATGTTTCGGATCTTTTGCACCCAAAATCTGAAACTTTGCGTTCACACCTTGCTGTTGCAGGCGCCTTACGGCTTCTACATATTCCAGCACACCCTTGTCGGTGATGAGGCGTGAAATAAGTAGAAAAGTAAATGTGGGGTTTCGTTGAAAGGGTGCAGGTGTAAATTTAGTCAGGTCAATGCCCGAGCCAGGCAACAAATCAGCAATGGAGGCCGGCACCAGCTTTTTATTGATAAACAGGTCGCGGTCGTCTGGGTTTTGGAAAAACACCTTCTTGGGGAAACGGAATGTCCAGCGATAAAGGGTGATGGCAACAAACGAGAGCAGGTTCTTCTTTAGAAACACAGTGCCTAGGCCGCACACATTATTTACAGTAGGTATCTTAAGCAGCGATGCCGCAATAGACCCGTAAACGTTGGGTTTTATGGTATAATGAAGGATGATGTCCGGTTTTACCTTCCGGTAAATGGACCACAACTCTATTATAAGAGCAAAGTCCTTGATGGGGTTTACCCCCCTGCTGTCCATTCGCACCGGATGGTGATGACAGCCCAAATCGGTCAAAAGAGGAGAAAAATCATCCACCGGGGCGATGGTGTGGACTTCGTAACCTTTGGCCAGAAGTGTCTTAACAAAGTTGAGCCTGAAATTATAGATGTTCCAGGACGTGTTTAATACGATTGCGACTTTCATTCTGCCAACTAATAATAACCCGTCACCGGTAGAAAAGGCTGGTTGTTCGGTTGATAAATTCTTCAAAACTACTCAAAAGTAACCTACATGAAAACCGGAGGTAGTAAGTTTGTGGCCTAAACACGCATGAATAAGATAAACCCCGCTTCGCTGGCCGTGCTGGTTACCGTGACACCAAGCCGTGAACGTGAAGAAGTCATTACCGAGCACCTGGATGAATTAGCGTTTCTGGCCGAAACGGCTGGAATTACTACAGCCAGGCGCTATGTGCAGCACTTGCCGCACCCCGATGTCCGAACATTCGTTGGTAAGGGCAAGCTGACGGAGATAAAGGAGTTTGTATCCAGCCACCAGGTGACCTCCGTAATTTTCGATGACGACCTGAGCCCCAGCCAACTTCGTAACCTGGAGCGGGAATTCAACACGGAAGAAAAGGAAAGCAAGGTGCGAGTGTATGACCGAAGCCTTTTGATCCTCGATATTTTTATGATGCGCGCCCAAACAGCCCAGGCACGCACCCAAGTAGAGTTGGCGATGAATCAATATTTACTGCCGAGGCTTACGCGGATGTGGACGCACCTGGAGCGACAGCGTGGGGGCACCGGCACACGGGGTGGAGCGGGTGAAAAGGAAATTGAGACCGACCGGAGAAATATCAAATTCAGAATATCCATTCTGAAGGATGAGCTTGAAAAAATCGAGCGGCAAAAACTTACACAGCGCAAGTCGCGGGCCAACGTAGTGCGGGTGGCGCTGGTAGGCTACACCAACGTAGGCAAATCAACGTTGATGAATGTGCTGGCTAAAGCCGATGTGAAAGCGGAGAACAAGCTCTTCGCCACGGTAGATGCCACCGTGCGCAAAGTAGTGATTGGTGACATTCCATTTCTTTTATCCGACACGGTAGGTTTTATCCGTAAGCTTCCGCATCATCTTATTGAGTCATTTAAGTCAACCCTCGATGAAGTGCGGGAAGCAGACTTACTGCTGCACGTAGTTGACATGGCCCACCCGTTTCACGACAATCAAATTGAGGTGGTGACCAAGACGCTGGCAGAAATCGGGGCTGGCGATGTTCCATCCATCCTGGTGCTGAACAAGATCGACCTCGTGGAACAAAAGGATGGCCCGGTGGCGATGGATGAAGTAAGGGGCCGCTACAAACAACAGGGATTTACCCAAGTGGTGTTTGTCTCCGCCACCACCCGCCAACATCTTGACAGCCTGCGCCAGGCGCTGCTGGAGGAGGTAAGAAAAAAGCACATGCAGATTTATCCCAACTATGTGCCGCAACCAGAATATTCATGATTGGCGCTGAAGGGTGAATTTGTAAATTTGCGCCTTGTTCTGGCCCCGTAGTTCAATGGATAGAATAGAAGTTTCCTAAACTTTTGATACAGGTTCGATTCCTGTCGGGGCTACACTTTCTAACGAGACTAAACTCTTGATCCCAGTTCCCTGCCCGCGTGACGGGTCAGGCGGGGATTCTGGGTGAGACTACTTGCTTGGGTCACCAACAAAATAAAATTCAAGCCCATATACAAGATTTGATTCGAAGCTTCTAATATGATAAAAAAACAATAAGATGAAATCATTGCTCACCATCGTAGTCCTTCTTGTATGCAAAGCATCGTTGGCTTGCTCTGTTTTTTATTATGTTGACGTTAAAACGGGAAAAATCTATGTCGCTAATAATGAAGATTATTGGTACAATGTAAAGCCGTATATTCAAATTATTCCAAAAAGTAAAAAAGGATTGGGAAGGCTTTGGTATGGCTGGAATAATTTTGCGCAAGGTGGTATTAACGAAGCTGGTCTTTTCTTTGACGGTGCCACTACCCCAGATCAAGAGATACCAAAAGGATACGCGGATCCTAATCGAAATCTGGGTGACGAAATACTCTCAACATGCAAAACAGTTGATGAAGCAATGGCTTATATGGAAGAGAAGAAAGTCGCATTGAAAAAAGCCCATATTATGTTTGGTGATAGAACTGGAAACGCAGTTGTTATTGAATGGATAGACGGAGTAAAAAAAGTTGTTCCCATTCACAATCATCAGTTAGTAATGACCAATTTTCTTCTTTCAGATACAACCAAGGGAAATTACCCATGCAACGCTATCAGGCAATGGAAACAGGACTGAAGATGCTTAGCCTACAAAGCAATAATGATATCACGTTAAGAGATGTTGGCAGCGTTTTAGGTAGCGCTGTTCAACCACCGGCAAAAGATACGAAGGGTAATGTGGGCGGCACATTGTATTCTACGTTTATCAATATATCAGACATGGAGTTCGTTTTGGTGTATAAGCTTGACAATTCAAAAATCACGAACCTTGATTTAAAAACAGAATTGACAACTGGCGCTAAAAGGAAAATAAAATTGAGATGATACTTGACCGATGGCTCTTTCAATTTCGACAGGCCTATGTTGTGACCGGAGACATAAATGATATTATCTACACGACCAGGCTGAGTAGTAGCCATTTTCAATGAATTTAGTTCGGCATTTGACCAATTAGGGCTACACTTCTTAGTGAGTCTAAACTCTTGCTCGCAGTTCCTTATTCGACATAGCTGCTATATAGGCAGAGTTATTAAAAAATATTCTGCTACTATTGAGGAATAATTTCAACATCGTTATGGACGTAAAAGGAAAAGTAATACAGTTGTTGCCCATGCAGACTGGCACTGGAAAAAAGGGCCAATGGCGCAAGCAGGAGTTTATCGTAGAGACCCAGAGCCAATATCCGAAGAAAGTTTGCCTCTCACTCTGGGGTGATAAGATTGATCAATTTGGTGTGGCCGTAGGAGACCAGGTGAATGTATCGGTTGACCTTGAGAGCCGTGAATACAATGGCCGTTGGTACACC
>JAIENH010000054.1 GCA_019751475.1 Cyclobacteriaceae bacterium | reverse complement strand
CTTACTTACTCGTATACATCTTCGGCAACTGGGCCAACATTACCACGTTTGGCGGAGGACTGAAAGCCGGTGCCATCATCGGTTTCATCATGGCATTAGGTTTCAGCTTAAACATGTATGGCACCACCAACATTTCAAACTTGACCTCCACACTGGTCGACTCAATCGTAATGGCTGTGATGATGGGCTTCACTGGTGGCGTCATCGGCTGGGTGTTGGGCAGGAAATAAGATTTTTGGCGGCACCCCGCCCCGCGAAACGCCAGGCGGGGTCGGGCTTTGCGGGGGTGCGCTTCGCTACCGTCACGCCCGAGGCGTGACCAAGCCCCTCCAATCCCTTGCCGGAAACGATCAGACCCTTAGTGCGATAGGCATATGTCAGAAACAGTATTTAGTCGAACCATAGCGTACTTAAAGGCAGCTACACTTCTAGGTACATTCGTTTGCCTGTTGTCCATATTTTTTGTGGGGCTGGACCCATGGCATGCACTGGACAGAATGATCTGGGTGGACTTGTATGGAAATCCTGAATTACCAGATGCCGCAAAGCCGGCATTCACACTTGCCTTCCTGTTATTCTCCTGGTTAAGTGCCCTTACTATGATTTTGGTTTTTCTCATAACGAAATACTCACTTGCTAAGAAGGAGGCATGGGCATTCGGAGCGATTATCCTCATTGGCATATTTTGGCCATTGGGTGGCGCCATGATTGCGTACTACACGAGTGCCTGGAGTTATCTCATATCGGTGGCGATGATGACGATTTTGTTTTTTCCCCCGGTCATTCTCCTGCTTCCTCATTTCCGTTCCAGTCAATCACCGAAGGTGTGATTGGCTGTGTGCTGGAAGTAAGGGTTTACTTTATAAGATTAGCATAGGGTCAGTCACTCCCTTCTATATTCCAGCACATCGCCTGGCTGGCAGTCGAGGGCTTTGCAAATGGCTTCCAGTGTGTTGAAGCGCACGGCTTTCGCTTTTCCGGTTTTGAGTATCGACAGGTTTGCGAGCGTGATATCTACTTTCTGCGAGAGCTCGTTCAGCGACATTTTGCGCTTGGCCATCATCACATCTACGTTTACAATAATGGGCATGGCGCTATACCGTTAGTTCGTTTTCCGACTGCAACTCCACACCACGCTTAAACACCTGCGAGAGGATAAACACGAATCCAGCCATAAATAAAAATTCACCGACATTTTCACCAATCCAGCGGATGTCAAATTGCATTCGCTTTTGCAACCAGCGGGTTTCTGCATTACATATAATTGAGATTATAGCGCCCCCAAGCAACACATAACTGATGGTTTCCAATCGGCTTGCTGTCTTTGCTGTGAACGGGCTTTGTAGCTTCACCTTCATCATAATTTTGATAAGGAGATAAATAGCATAGGCTTTTATTACCAGCAACGCCACGATGTATGACACCATCTGCGTATACAGCCAAAAGTCATACTTACTCAAGTCGTAGAGATCCATGCCGCGGTACAAGTCTTTAGCTGCCAACGGGTGAACCCAACTGACTCCATAAGAAGTCAAAATCGCCCCGGCTTCGATAGCAAGGCCGATAAACGCAATCCAGGCCAGCACGTGCATGACCGTTAAAATCGTTTGTGTTCTCGTTTTCATATTGTGCATCTTCTTTATAATTGACCCACAAATGTCAATTAATATTTATTGATAAACAATAAATAAAGTTTGAAATTCAATATAACGAGGCGGAAATAGTCTTTTTGAGTGTTTTAACTGCAACTGGCCTCTTTAATCCGGTTAAGTTCACGCAAACGTGCAAACTTGCTTCGCCCTTACTTTTTACGTTCAACAACCCCAAACAAAAATCGCAACACTTTCACCCTGCGAACCAATTCGAACGTACCCAAACTTCCCGCCAAGGTAAAGAGCACCAGTAGAAAAAATTGAAATGGTAACGGCAGACTGGTGGAGAAGATGAGCATCGACCCAAGATACAAAAACGCCATGTGCAAAATATAAACTGGGTAGGCGGCCTGACTTAAATAATTCAAGTAGAGATGACCAAATGCACTATTTAAGATTTCTTTTTCTCGACTTGAATTTGTCTTTCTCATTCTTATTCGTAGCGCAATGTATCTACAGGGTTTGCCCTGGAAGCCTTTAGGGTTTGCGATAGAATAGTTCCTATCCCCAATAAAAACATAATGAGAATACTTGCGACAATCTCTAATGCACCAATTGCTATTTTATAGGAATGCTCGCTAAACAACACTGTATCAAAGAAGAAATAGGTAATAGGTGTGGCTATTAGGGCTGCAACAAGCATTAGCTTCAAATAATCCTTGGAAAGAAGCATGGCTATTGTAGACGTTGATGCACCCATTACTTTCCGCACACCAATTTCCTTAATGCGCGTTTCAGTTGTGTACACAACCATACCTAATAGACCTAGGCACGAAATGGAAATTGCGAGGAAACCAAGGAACGCATAAATCTTGATGGTGGAATAGTATTCAGCATAAGCATCTTCAATTTCGTCATCGAAAAAACGGGCTATGAATTTCTTCTCTCCTCCAATGGATTTCCAAACAGTCTCCATATTGGCAAGCGTTGCGTGCATGTCGCTTGACGTAACCTTCAGATTTGCGTAGTTAAACATGTTAGGGTCATATCGAAAAAAGAAACCTTGGATCTGCATTTTCAAATCTGTGTAATGAAAGTTCTTTGTTACTCCGATAATTATCAGTTCTCCGGCACCAGGAACAAGAATCGTTTCACCCAGAGCATCCACAGGGCTTGTTATTTCAAACTTCTTTAGAAATTCTTCATTCACAATAACGAATTGCTCTCGACCTTCACGCTGATCAGGAAAATGCTTTCCAGCTACTAATTTTAAATTGAGGTTAGATAGGTAGTTGTGATCAACAAACATTTGCACACATCAGTGGAATCCTTGCCTTCGGGCTTCTGAATCCAAACTCTTGTTGGGTTTGACGCTCCCATGATGTTAGACGACATGGAAATAGATTGAACCGAAGACAGTTTTGAAAATTCATTTCTGAAGATATTCGGATCTACTCCCTGAAGTTCAACATCCAGGATATTCTCCTGGTCAAAGCCGAAATTGTAGTTTAATGTAGCAGCATGTTGCTTAATGGTGATGGTAACAGCCATAATAAACCCTAACGATAAAGCAAATTGTCCAACGATAAGCGCCTTTCGTATCATAGATCCCCCCGAGGCTTTGGAAGAGGATTTACTCTTTAAGGCTTGAATAGGATTAAGTTTTGCGAAAAAGAGTGCAGGTACAGCTCCGGCTACGAATCCAACAAAAATTGCAAAGCCAACAAAGTAGAGTATCGTAATAGCTCTTGGTGTGAGATCTAAAATTAAAGAATCAACGACCACTGGTATAAATTCATTTCGGATGATGACGAAAAACACGTATGCTAAACCTAATGCCAGTAGCGTAACAATAACGGTTTCAAGAATGAACTGGAGAAAAATCTGGTTTCGTTGTCCCCCCACTACCTTTCTTAGCCCTATCTCCTTTGAACGTTTTAGCGCCCTTGAAATTGAAATATTTGCATAATTGAAACAGGCAGGTAATAATATGAGCAAAGTGAGTATGCCAAACACGATAAAACTGAGCGTGTCCCATGACTGACCAATCTCCAATGCTAAGTCATTTCCAGGAACAATATCTGATAAGGGTTGTAGCTTGAAAGAAGCCACAAATTCTGAGTTTTTTGAATATACTTTTTTAGCAATTTTATCGAGAAAGGTACCAATGCGTTCTGGCTCATCTTCTGAAAAAGTTTTGGGCAGAAGCAGGTATGTGTAGATGTTCAAATCTGACCATTTTTCATCCGAAGCAATAAATTTTTGGGAGCTTTTGGAAATTTCAAGCGCCTGAAACGGTACCAATAGCTCAAACTGAATATGCGAGTTTTTAGGAAGTTGTTTTAAGACACCAGTTACTTCAAAGTCACCAAATTTTTTAAGATTGATGACTTTGCCCATTGGGTCCTCAGTACCAAACATGCGTTGGGCTCCTTCTTCCGTAATAATCATGCTTTGAGGCTTCTCAAGCGCTGTTGTTATGTTTCCCTTTAAAAGGGGAAACGAAAACACATTCAAGAAATGAGAATCAACAAAAAAACCTTCCATCGGAATTTGCTTGCCATCAAACTCTGCTTCGCCCGATAGGTCACTGCTGATTCTGATGACTTCTTCAATACCAGGATACTCACTTTGTAGGTTTTCAGCTAAGGGAAGTGGTGTTCTTGCAAACTCCCTATTATTCAGAACATTCGTTTTTGAAATGACTCTGTAGATTCGATCTTTGTTTACATGAAAGTCATCATAGGTTGTTACAAACGTAATCAGAGTAATCAGCAACAAACTAATGGACATACCAGTGGCCAAGCCCAGTACATTGATAATGGTAAAGAACTTATGCTTTGCTAAGCTGCGTGTTGCAATGAGGAAGTAACTTTTTAGCATGTCCATGGTATATTCTGTTGAGGAGAATTTATTCTTTCGTCTTTTTCTTTTCCGAACTGCATAGGAAGTAACAAGTGATAGTGTGTGAAGCCAATAGAGAGATTTGGCTTTGCGCACAGACATCTTTCCAAGATTGACATAGAACAATTCTTCTATGTCACCACGCAAGTCTTCTACAGCCGCATCGCTACAAAACCACTCAAAGATTTTTTGTGCCAGCCTGGGTGGTTCTATTCCTTTCATGCAGAAAACGCCAGGGTCACTTTTGAAAGATTCCAAAGTTCATCGCGCAACGTTTTCACATTGCGAAGAGCCACTTTACCCTGATTGGTTAATTGGAAATAACGCTTTCTCCTTCCACCCCGTTCTTGCGTAGGGTCACCCAGCCAGGAGGTAATGAATCCCTTCTCTTCTAACCGTGTAATAGTAGAGTGCAGTGAACCGATGCTGATGGATCGATCCGTTCGCTGTTCAATATCCTCTTTGATGGAAACACCATAAGCGCTTTCATTGAGAACGGCAATGGTGAGGAGAACTAACTCCTCGAATTCACCCATATATCCAATCATGTGCAGTAGGCTTTTACACCTATACGCAGAAGGCAGATGATATGTTTCTACTTTTCAGACAATATATAAAAGTTTTTCTTCCAAGGCCTAAATAAACTAAACCGGCAATCCTTGCAAGTCTTTATTCGAGCCTCAGCTATCATACCTATTGACTTGTTTAATTCTTTGTCCACTTCCAAGCATACCATACAATGATTGATGTCAGTATACTCTCAACAATTGCATAAAAAACGTAGAAGACTCGCCATTCAGAATATGATATTGCCGCTATCAAAAGCATAATTGCGGTAAAAAAAATACCAACTATGATATTCAACCGTCTGTTTATTGATGGTTTTAAAATTACCGCCAAGCAAACCATTAGGGCAGGAATTGTTAAAAGCAATGATGCTGAAAACAATTTTACTGGACTATTCAGCATACTAATACCATCGATTATGCCTTGTACTTTGCCTGGCACATAGAGTTCAAAATAATCACCGTAGATGTAGAAAAAGGTAACAGAAGCCCAAAGAGCCGAGAGCTTTATTTTGGTATCAGTTTTTACATCTTCATAACCATTTTCCTTTGCCATAGCTGAATTCATCGTTTTTAATCGTTACCAGTATTACGCCCTTACTTCACCCGCTTCATCGGGAATTTTTGCCTGCGTTCTTTTCCGTTTTTTGTACCTGAAATTTCAGCCACCAATGAGTCTGCCGTTATTTTAGTATAGGAAATAGTTTGAGGAAAATCGTGTTCCGGATTTTCAAATACCAACTCATTATCTGAAATTTGTTTCTCTTTAAAACGTACTGGCAAACCGCCATTTTGATTTTTAACTTGAGGGATATAAAACAAGGAGTTTTTTTCCTGAAGCAATCTCACCGTCTCAAATATTGTTGTGTCTTTTTCTTTCA
>JAIENH010000506.1 GCA_019751475.1 Cyclobacteriaceae bacterium | reverse complement strand
ATTAAAGCAGAGATTGTGTTGATGCCCAAGATGAGCGACACAATGACGGAAGGAATCATTGCCGCCTGGCACAAGAAAGTGGGCGATGCAGTGAAGTCAGGAGAATTGCTGGCTGAGATTGAGACGGACAAAGCCACGATGGAATATGAATCCTACAATACAGGTACATTACTCTACATCGGAGCGAATGCTAAAGAACCGGTGGCCGTAAATGGCGTACTCGCGATTATTGGAGAAAAGAATGCGGATTGGCAAACGCTGCTGAAGGCACATCAATCGAAAGGTGCAAGTGCACCATCATCGGCACCTGCTGCTGTAGCTCCGGCTTCACAGTCAAGTGCTGCTTCCGCTCCGGTTGTTGTTGCTGAAGGAAGTAATGGTCGCGTGAAAGCTTCTCCATTAGCAAAGAAAATGGCCAAAGACCTTGGCTATGACATTACGAAGATTTCTGGCTCAGGCGACAATGGTCGCGTCACCAGGCGAGATATCGAAAATTACAAACCAAGTACTGCTCCAGCTTCTGCTGCCCCGGCTAAGGCTGGTGCACCGGTTATGTTGCCTTCGGTCGTGGGCAAGGAAAGCTTTGAGGAAGTGCCGCTTTCGCAAATGCGTAAGACCATCGCTCGAAGATTATCAGAAAGCATGTACACGGCTCCGCACTTCTACCTTACCATGGAGATCAACATGGACAAAGCAGTAGAGGCACGCAAGAGCATGAATGAGATATCACCGGTGAAGATTTCATTCAACGACATGGTGATCAAAGCGGTGGCCGCCACCTTGCGTCAACATCCGGATGTGAACGTGAGTTGGTTGGGAGACAGAATTCGCAAGAACCAACACATTCACATTGGTGTGGCCGTTGCCGTGCCTGAAGGCCTGCTCGTGCCGGTAGTTCGTTTTGCGGATAACAAATCACTCTCACACATCGCGGCAGAAGTAAAAGAATTGGCTCAGAAGGCGCATGATAAAAAACTGCAGCCCAGCGAATGGGAGGGAAGCACATTCACCATCTCTAATCTTGGGATGTTTGGCATTGAAGAGTTTACAGCAATCATCAACCCACCTGATGCCTGCATCCTTGCGGTAGGTGGAATCAAGGAGACTGCAATTGTGAAGAATGGTCAGCTGGTAGCAGGCAACGTGATGAAGGTAACGATGTCATGCGACCACCGTGCAGTGGATGGAGCCGTGGGCTCCGCCTTCCTGAAAACGCTAAAAGGACTTTTGGAAGATCCGGTGAGGATTTTGATCTAATCTGATTTGAAAGAAGTAGCTTACCATAAGTATCTAGATGACGGTGAGAATGAATTGCTTAGGATACGATTGTGGATTGATAAAGGTCAGGTTAAGGATTTGGTGGTCCAATATGAAAGCAGAATTAACTCCCGCTGGTATTCAATAGTTAGGTATGATTGTTCTCACGGTTTCTTTCACAAGGATGTGATCTTTCCTAATGGAAAGAAGGAGAAGTAATCAATTGCGATCTTAACCTTAGAGGATGCGGTAAGATATGCTGAGCAGGACATAGAAGGATCGATGGGAGTTTTACAAAAGAAAGATTTATAAAAGCCTTTAAATCATGACTAAGCGAGAAAAAATTAATCGAAACATTGGACTAACCTTTGACTTTCTCAGGCAAGTAATAAAGGACCCCAAGCTTGTTGATAAAGTGCCTGATGGCTCTATTTTGGAATTTGTGGAAAAGGATTTCGCAAAAGTTGAGATTCCGAAAAAACGCAAAGCATTAAAGGATGTCAGGCGTAGATTTTTACGGGTTAATTCTAATTTAGAATTGATAAAATGACTCCAACTCATGCTACTATAATACTGGAGGTACAGCATAAAGGCCAAGCGGCCATCGGTCATCAATGGCATAATAAGTTTCACAGTTCAAAAATATTTGGCATTCAAAGATGATTCCGTTGAGAAAAATGAGTTCTGCAAAGGAGGGATATTTGTCATGAACGATAACGATGACATACGGGTAGATGAACCAGGACCCGCCTGTCAAAAGCGATTGATGACGGAAGAGGAGTACCTGGCGTTTGAAGAGGCATCCGAACAAAAGCATGAGTACTTTCAAGGTGAGGTTTTCGCTATGGCGGGGGCCGGCCATCTGCATAATGAGATATTCTCAAATCTGTTTGGTGAGTTGACCTTCCACCTAAAAGGCAAGTCATGCCGACCTTATGGAAGTGATAAGCGCTTGAAAATCCCGCAAACAGGACTTTACACGTATCCGGATATTTCCATTTATTGTAATGCAAGTACACCATTTGAGTCATCAAACAATCCAAAAGATCCCACAGTATTGATTGAGATTTTATCAGAGAGCACGAAAGATTATGATCGGGGCAGGAAGTTTAAGTTTTACCGTGAGATCAGCACACTGAAAGAGTATATTTTAGTTGACTCTGAATCGATCAGCATAGAGATCTTTCGACTTAATTCTTTGAATCATTGGGAACTGGAAGAGTATAAATCGATTGAACAAAATCTCGTAATACCGACCTTGAACGTCACGATTCCTCTTCGCGAAATTTATGCTCATACTGAACTCTACTAAATGATAGAAATACATTCCACGACCATTCTTGCAGTGATGCACAACGGCCAGGTTGCCATTGGTGGCGATGGTCAGGCTACGATGGGCAACACCATTGCCAAAAGCAACGTAAAAAAAATACGCAAACTGCAAGACGGCAAAATTGTAGTCGGCTTTGCAGGCTCCACGGCAGATGCCTTCACCTTGCTCGATCGGTTTGACGAAAAACTAAATGCCTACAGCGGCAATATGAAGCGTGCCGCTATTGAGCTGGCCAAAGACTGGCGCACGGATCGCTTTTTACGCAGACTCGAGGCCATGCTGATCACCGCCAGTAAAGATGAGTTATTGATTTTGTCCGGCACAGGCGATGTGTTGGAGCCAGACCATCAGGTGGCGGCTATCGGTTCGGGTGCCATGTATGCCCAGTCGGCAGCGCTGGCCTTGAAGAAGCACGCGCCTCATTTATCGGCAGAAGAAATAGTGCGTGAAGGCCTTACCATTGCTGCGGACATCTGCATTTACACCAATCACAACCTGGTGATTGAGAAGCTCTAGTCTAGTGATTTTTTGATAAGAGGCTGATTAGTCTGCTATTTTCTTCCCTTAGGTAGTGGATTTCCTCCTTAAGGTTTTTCACAATTTCTTCGCTTTGTTGCACAATAATGTTACCGGCATTTCCTGATTGCTGGTTATGGTTATTAAAAATTAAGTGCTCATCGAAGTTTAGAAGATCACCGAGAGATACACCCAGAATTTTTGAAATCTGATCAACCCGATGCATACTAATATCGGTTTCACCTTTTTCAATGTTGCTATAGGCTTTTTGCTAAATACCGAGTTCAGTGGCGATATTTTCCTGAGAAAGTCCCTTTAGCTCCCTAAGCTTCCTGATTTTTTCCTGAATTTCCATAAAATTCTAATTAAGAAGTTTAACTTCTAAAGTACAAGTATTTCGACTCAGTTTTACACTTATAATTTATTTTTTTTGTTAAACCTAAATTTTAAAGCCTATGAAAATTTTTAGAAATCATTCAAAATTTGTGGTTGTGGTGATGCTTCTTATTGGGATTGCATTCCAGTCATTCGCGTCATCCAATCAAGCCATGTTCGGTCAGTTTCAATCTGACTCATCCGCTACCCAGCAAAGAGCAAAAGCTTCAAGTAAAGTTGAGCTTAGCGCTTGGCCAGCGGTTCTTGCGGCAGCTGCTGAAGCCATTGGTATCGCTTACGCAGCCGGCTATGTAGCTGGTAGATTAGCCCGTGCAGTCGTTGACTACTTAGGCGAGGCAAGTATTATTTACGATCATAGCATTGACAAAAGCTATCAGCCCTTGGCATTTGCTGAATTTGACAATTGAACAACTAATAATTAAATCCTAAAGTTTATGAAATCTATAAAAAGACACACGCAGTTTATAGCGATCTTCTCGCTCATTTTGCTGTTTATTAATTTTGCTGCCACTTCTTCAATTGTTGGCAATTTTGAGTCACAAAGCGCAGCTATTGCGATTCATAATAGCTCTTCTCAGGCTCATCAAATTGATGAGGCAGCATTTCCGGGTATATTAGCCGCAGCAGCGGCAGTAATAGGTGGTGCTGTACTAGTGGGAGCATTCGTTGTTGGCTTTGTAGATGGGTATAACTGTGGCCCCCTTGTAATGGTGGATGCAAAGTTGATGGATAGCACTTATTGTAGTCTAGACTTTTCAAAATTCGATTCTCAGTAAAGAAGTGCGTTACCTCAAAATTTGTGCATACTTGTGTGGAGTGGGCGTTCTAATTGCCCACTTCACTTTTGTTGGACTTTATCTTTTGCCGGACAATCCGATTAAACATCAATTCAAGTATGAATTAAGGGGCTATGTAAATCCATTCTTCAGTCAGTCTTGGAATCTCTTCTCCCCAACACCTATTAATAGCAATATGACTCTCTTACTTCAATTTAAAGTATATAAGTCAGGTGCCTTCGATACAACAAAGTGGGTTGATGTTTATGATCCACTAATTAAAGAAAAGCGAGCAAAGTTCTGGTCACCCGTCCAACGACTCAGTAAATTTATGACTTCATGTATGCAAAGTGCAATTGAGAGTAATCAATCAATAGTAAGGACATTAAAGGAAGACTCTACACTTCTTCGAGATTCGATAAAAGCTAATCGTGTGTATCATGCCTATATGGCTTCAACTTTTGGAGCACAGTCAATTACGCAATATTCAAAATATGTTCTAAGACGGATTTTTATAAATGAGAATGTTGATGCCTTCGATTCGGTGTTTGTCAAATACGAAATATTTGATTCAAAGTTTCCTAGATTTTCAAAGAGAGAATTAGATTTTTTTGATTTAGATAATTACACTTTCGCAAAAGTAACAAGTGATTTTTACAGGATTGAGTAGCGACATGAGTGGGACAACACTGGCACTTTTAGACAATAGAAAAATAGGTTTATCAGCCTTTAGGGTTGTGCTGTCTTTTCTAGTTTTGAAAAATATGATTTTTTATTTTCCAATGGCTGAAGAGCTTTTTGGGCCAGACGCAATTTTTCCATATGCTGATTACAAATTACTCATGGAGTCAAATGGAGTAGGTTTTTTGACCTACCCATTTGCAAATGAATTTGCTACAAAATTTTTTATTGCTCTTACAGGTATTGTCGCTTTCTTATTTTTATTTGCAATCTTCAGGCAGATTTCGGGTATAATCCTTTTTTTTATGCTTTTCATACTTAAGGTTAGAAATGGATTTATTCTTGATGGGTCTGATAATGTTATAGAGGTTACTTTACCTTTTTTGGTATTTGCAGATTCGTATTCATATTTTAAGTATGACATACCTTTACGAATTCTACCTAATGTCGGAGCCCTGATGAATAAAATAGCCATGTTTATATCAAGATTCGCAATAGTAGGTTTGCTTATTCAAATTTGTTTTGTCTATTTTTTTACTGCTTTAGCGAAACTTCAAGGAGCACTTTGGTTAAATGGAACGGCAATCTATTACACAATGAGGGTTGATGAATTCCGCGCAACTGACTGGAATATCCCCTTAACCAGAAATCACTATTTCGTTGTATTGTCAACTTACTTTACGCTAATCTGGGAGTTATCGTTCGCATTTTTGGTTTGGTTTAGACAAACGAAGTTTATCTTGCTATTACTAGGGGTTATATTGCACTTGGGGATATGGATATTTATGCGAATAGACAACTTTTCATGGATTATGATAGGAAGTTATTTTGTTTTTATTAATGATTCTGAGTTTTTAGAATTCAGAGAATTTGCAAGAAAGATGTTTAGCAAAACAGATCAACTTTCACTGTTGTCCGACAAAAATATAGAATTGCAAAATAACTATGTTTTCATGAGGGACTCGCATGATTTTTTTAAATC
>JAIENH010000109.1 GCA_019751475.1 Cyclobacteriaceae bacterium | reverse complement strand
TTTGATTTTGATTTTGAATTTCACCCACTGCTAAACTTCAGAGGTGGAGTAGTGATGAACCCCATCGGAGCGTTCAATCAAAATCACGATGGCCCCAAGTGGGAGTTCATAGACCGCCCCACATCGGCCACACAGATGCTTCCTGCCACGTGGAGTAACGTGGGCTTTGGCATCTATGGAAAAAAGTATAACAAGAATTGGGCCTACGCCTACGAACTTTATCTCACCAATGGCTTTGACGACCAAATCATTTCCAACGCACAAAACAAAACGTATTTGCCAGCCACCAAACTGAACCGCGACCGCTTTGAGGAAAGTTTTAATGGTGAGCCGCTCATCACAGCCAAAATCGCATTGCGTAACAAGAAAGTGGGCGAACTGGGCATGTCATACATGGGCGGGGTGTACAACAAATTTCAAATGGACGGCTTTACATTGGATAAAAAAAGAAGAGTGGATGTGTGGGCGCTGGATTTCAATACCGTGCTGCCATTCTTAAGCACATATCTTGTTGGCGAGTGGGCTTTTGTAAATGTAGATGTGCCCGATACTTACACGCAACAATATGGAAATAGACAATCGGGTGGATTCCTCGATGTTGTTCAACCCGTTATCAGAAGAAATATTTTTAATTTCAATAAATCGGTGGTCAATGTTGTCTGCCGATTGGAGTATGTAGATTGGAATGTGGGTACTTTCAAAGAAACAGGCGGGCACATCAGTGAAGATTTTGTTTCCATGGTGCCAGGCATTAGCTGGAGGCCAACTCCCCTCACGGTGCTGCGGCTTAACTATCGGTACAATTGGACAACTGATATCCTTGGCAATCCACCATCAAAAACGGCTGGCTTTCAGTTCGGGTTTTCGAGTTATTTTTAAACTCATTTTTGTTGGAACTTCATTGCATCATTTTTTAACTTATCTTTACACCGTGAAAGTACTCTATTTCATATTGGCATTGTATGTAACAGCACTCTCGGTCTATCCATGCAGCGATGCAAATACGTGTGCCGATGAAAAACGAATGGGGGAACAGATTGCAAACGCATCAGAACATCCACACTCCGCTAACGAAAAAGATTTATGTACACCTTTCTGCATTTGCGCATGTTGCGCCACGCACATTAGAATTTCTTACGCGTCTTCCATAGACTTTGCCGGTGTTACCCATAACACCAAAGAAACAATACCCTACATCGAAAAACAGGTATTGTCTGATTATAGCCATATCTGGCAACCGCCCAAGATTTAAGCTCCTACATTTTACATCGTCTCCATGACGATAAATTTTTCCCGAGGCAACAGTAGCCTTGGTTAAGATGGTTAGGGCTTATTATGAACAATCGGAGAAAGCGGAAAAAGCAACAAAAGAAAAGTATTCTCACAGTGATTATCCATTACGCTTTGTGGATACTCTTGGGCTTGCTTCTTTTATTCTTGTTCATCATAGCAACAGTCCTTCCAAATCTAAATTTTAATCACTGACCTATATGTTAGATAAAATCATTCATTACTCAATACAAAATAAACTGATCATCGGCCTGTTTACGCTGGGCCTGATTGCCTGGGGAAGTTATTCGATAACCCAACTCCCCATTGATGCCGTGCCTGACATCACCAACAACCAGGTACAGATCATCACGATAGCTCCCTCTCAATCCGCGCTGGATATTGAGCGGCTCGTAACCTTTCCCGTAGAGCAAACAATGACAACCATTCCAGACATTAAAGAGATGCGGAGCTTTTCACGGTTCGGCCTTTCAGTTGTCACAATTGTTTTTCATGACAACATTGATGTTTACTGGGCACGTCAGCAAGTCAACGAACGATTGACCGTAGCAGCAAAGCAAATCCCTCTGGGTATAGGCTCTCCCGAACTGGCTCCCGTAACTACAGGGCTTGGCGAGATTTATCAATACATCATCCGACCAAAGAAAGGTTATGAGGACAAGTTCAGCGCGATGGAACTTCGTAGCATCCAAGATTGGATCGTGCGTAGGCAGTTGCTGGGCACACCAGGTGTAGCTGATGTGGCAAGCTTTGGGGGCCTTTTAAAGCAATATGAAATAGCGCTTGACCCCGACAAACTTCGCAGCTATGATCTGGGCATAACTGATATTTTCACTGCACTCGAAAAGAACAATCAAAATACAGGGGGTGCTTACATAGATAGGAAGCCCAATGCCTGGTTTATCCGCAGCGAGGGGCTCATCAATTCAGTAGATGACATCGGAAAGATTGTAGTTAAAAATACGGCAACTGGAATCCCCGTTCTTATACGCAATGTGGCGGAGGTGCGCTTCGGGTTTGCCAACCGCTATGGTGCCATGACTTATAACAAAGAAGGTGAAGTAGTAGGCGCTACCGCCTTGATGCTGAAAGGTGAAAACTCCAACGCTGTTGTGAATCGAGTAAAACAAAAAATGGAGCAAATAAAAAAAACATTGCCCGAAGGTGTAACCATTGAAGCTTTTCTTGACCGGAGCGCATTGGTGAACCGCGCTGTGGGCACTGTTGAAAAGAATTTAATTGAGGGCGCCTTAATTGTAATTTTCGTTCTGGTTTTATTCCTTGGCAATCTGCGAGCGGGCTTGATAGTGGCTTCCGTCATTCCATTGGCCATGCTGTTTGCGGTGTCGCTCATGCATGTCTTTGGTGTATCCGGCAACTTGATGAGTTTGGGTGCCATTGATTTTGGTTTAATTGTGGATGGGGCCGTGATTATTGTAGAAGCTACGATGCATCACCTAAGTTTACGAGGAGCCATTCGCTTGACGAAAGAAGAAATGGATTTGGAAGTTTACCAATCAGCTTCTAAAATAAGAACATCGGCAGCTTTTGGTGAGATTATCATTCTGATCGTTTACCTGCCCATTCTTGCTCTGGTCGGCATTGAGGGTAAAATGTTTAAGCCGATGGCCCAGACCGTTAGCTTTGCCATCCTTGGCGCATTCCTTCTATCACTTACTTATGTACCGATGATGTCGGCTCTTTTTCTGAGCAAGAACACTGAGCATAAACGCAATTTCTCTGACAGAATGATGGGCTTCTTTCATCGATTGTATGAACCAGTAATCAATAGAGCACTAAAGCACAAGTTTGTTGTAGTCATTTCATCTGTTATCCTTTTCTTGGTAAGCCTCATTTTCTTTTCGAGAATGGGGGGTGAATTTCTTCCCACATTGGAAGAAGGTGACTTTGCCGTAGAAACCAGAGTACTTACCGGAAGCAGTTTGTCGTATACTATTGAAACTGCTTCCAAAGGTGCAGAAATTTTGTTGCGCGAGTTTCCTGACGAGGTAAAAGAAGTGGTCGGCAAAATTGGCTCATCCGAAATTCCTACCGACCCTATGCCTATTGAGGCCTGCGACATGATGGTAATCCTAAAAGATAAAAGTGAATGGAAAAAAGCCGGTGACAGAGTAGAACTTGCCGATAAAATGGGGGAAGCATTGGAAGACATTCCTGGAGTAACATTCGGGTTCCAACAGCCCATTCAAATGCGATTCAATGAGTTGATGACGGGCGTGCGACAAGACGTGGCAATTAAAATTTTTGGCGAAGACCTTAATGTACTTACCGATCTATCAGAACGGATTGGAAAAATTGCAGGAAGCGTAGTGGGTGCACGCGACCTATATGTAGAGAAAGTTACCGGCTTGCCGCAAATCGTAATCAATATAAACCGCGATGAAGTAGCCAAGTATGGTCTGAACATCGCTGATATTAACCAGGCCATTAATACAGCCTTTGCTGGGCAGGCAGCCAGGCTGGTGTTCGAAGGCGAAAGAAGATATGACCTCACCGTCCGTCTCAGTTCACAAAGCCGCCAAAGCATTGAAGATGTGCGCAACTTGTTCATTTCTTCAGCGAAGGGCGAGCAGATTCCCTTGAAACAGTTAGCCGATGTGGAATTCAAAATCGGGCCGAATCAGATTCAACGTGAAGATGCAAAGCGAAGAATAATTGTAGGTTTTAATGTGCGAGGACGCGATGTGGAGAGCATTGTTGAAGAGTTGCAGCAGAAAATTACAAACCAGGTTGATTTTCCGCCAGGGTATTTTCCGACCTACGGTGGGCAATTTGAAAACCTGAAAGAAGCAAAGGCACGGTTGTCGATAGCAGTACCCGTTGCGCTGTTGCTTATTTTAATGCTGCTGTTCTTCACGTTTGGTTCGCTAAAGCAATCCGTCCTTATCCTCACCGCTATTCCTATGTCAGCGATTGGGGGAATCTTCGCGCTGCTTTTTCGTGGCATGCCGTTCAGTATTTCTGCAGGCATAGGCTTTATCGCACTTTTCGGGGTAGCCGTGTTGAACGGAATTGTACTCATCGCTGAGTTCAACCGCTTGAAAAAAGATGGCATAACCGATTTGCATGACATCATATTAAAGGCAACTTCCGTGCGCCTTCGCCCCGTGTTAATGACGGCCGCGGTTGCCTCGCTTGGTTTTTTGCCGATGGCATTGGCGACCAGCGCAGGAGCTGAAGTGCAAAAACCCTTGGCCACCGTGGTGATCGGAGGGTTGATCAGCTCAACACTTCTTACCCTGATCGTACTGCCTTGCCTGTTTATCTATTTTGAAAAAATTGGTTCTAAGAAAATAAATACGCCTTCGATATGAGAATATTAATCATCATCACCATTACTAGTTTCTCTTTTGCGGGGCTTGGCCAGTCCACCAAGTTAACAGTTCAACAAGCCATTGATGTCGCTTTAAAAAATAACGCGGGCATCAGGGCGGTAGCTTATGAAGTGGAATCGCAAAGGCAATTGAAGAAAACAGGATTTGATCTGCCCAAGACGAATGTGTCGTTGCAGTATGGGCAGTATAATAGCTTTGCTAAAAATGATAACAACATTTCCATTACACAAAGTATTCCTCTTACCATTTTAGGCAGCCAAGCCTCCCTGAACCGATCGTTGCTTGCTTCATCTGAATTGAAAAAAGCATTTACCGAAAACGACTTGGTTTATCAGGTGAAGCAAGTTTACTATCAACTTGCCTTTGTAAAAGCGCGACATCAACTCTTGCTTCAGCAAGACAGCATTTACGAAGGGTTCTTAAAGTCGGCTTCCCTGCGCTACAAGACGGGTGAAAGCAAACTATTGGAGCAAACCACCGCTGAAACACAACGTAATGAGGTGAGAAATCTGCTTCGCCAAAATGAATCAACGGCCACCATTTTGCGTACGCAATTGCAGACGCTACTCAACAGTGAGCAACTTCCGGACATTTCGGAAGATGAGCTAACCGAGATTCCATTCGATGCATCGCAAGACACAACGATACTCACAAACCCTTTTCTGTCGTATGTGCGGCAGCAAGTAGACGTAGCGAAAAGCCTGAAGAAAGTGGAAACGGCAAAGTTCGCCCCCGATTTAATGATCGGGTATTTCAATCAAACACTGATCAATACGATCAACGTTGAGAACGGAACAGTGGCTAACGACAACACCAGGTTCTCCGGGTTCTTCGCAGGTATCTCCATTCCACTGTGGTTTGTTCCGTATCAGGGCAGAGTGAAGGCCGCAGCCTTTACCCGTCAGGCTGCGGAAAGTAATTACACCAATCAGCAAAAAATTATACGGGGGCAATCACAGCAGGCTGCGCAACTGTACGGAAAAAATCGAAACAGTTTGGAGTATTACCGCACTTCCGCTTTGCCAAATGCAGAACTGATACTGAAGCAATCGCAAGTTGCCTTTCGCGAGGGCGAAATTGACTTTGCCGTATATCTGCTGGGGGTACGAAATGCCATTGCCATTAAGGAAGGTTATTTACAAACCTTAAACGACTACAACCAAAGTATTATTTACATTCAATTTTTATCAGGCACTAAATAAAATCGACCATGACTACATCTAAATCAATTTCTATACTCTCCATTTTTATTGGAGTAGCTTTAACTATGTCGTGCGGAAGCAAGA
>JAIENH010000262.1 GCA_019751475.1 Cyclobacteriaceae bacterium | reverse complement strand
GTGATATTGCTTGACAATAACTATGAGGAGCGTTACGAAGGCTTTGATCCTAACAGCCCGGAGTCTAATATTTTGTTTTCAATTGCGCAGAGTGCATTTCAGGAGAGCAGTCTTAAGTTTGCTGAGAAAGTAGAAGGGCAATTCAAAAATCGGATCGGCAGAAAAAGTCATGGGGTGAAGCAAGCAGGCTTTTGGGTGCTGTGGCGCACGGCCATGCCCAGCGTATTAATTGAAGTCGGTTTTCTGACAAATCAAAAGGAAGAGAAATTTTTAAGCGATGAAAGCGGACAAGATCTTATTGCCTCAGGTATCTACCGCGCTTTTAAAGACTATAAAACCCAAATGGAGGCATTAAACTAATACCCCGTGAGAAACAGAGAAGTACAAGTTGGAGTGTTTGCTACCGTGGCCCTGGTGCTGCTGTATTTTGGCTTTAATTTTTTGAAGGGCATTGATTTTTTTTCCAACTCCACCAAATACTACGTCATCTACGATAACGTAGATAATCTTGCCGTCTCTAATCCGGTGCAGGTGAGTGGCTTTGCTGTGGGGCGCGTTAGTAACATTAAAATCCTTCCGGACAAAAATCACAGCGTGCTGGTGGAGATTGACATTGCGTCTGATATTAAACTGGGGGATTCAACCAAAGCAATTCTTGATAGTGAACTCCTCGGTGGCAAGTACATCATACTTTCGATAGGCGAAGTGAAGACTCCACTAAAAGCTCGCGATACTATCAAGGCTGAGTTAGCCAAAGGCATGTTCGATGTTCTCACGGAAACCGCTGAGCCCGTGGCGAGCAACGTGCAAACAACCTTGCGCAAGTTCAATTCGGTTATGGATGTATTGATGCGGGATTCTCAACGACTGGACTCCATCTTTAAAAAGCTTCAATCTACGCCCGATATACTCAATCGCACATTGTCGAATGCGAATAGCAAAATTGATTTACTGGCAAACAACTTTAATGATGTGGCAACCAATCTCAACGCATCTATGACGCAGTTGAAACCCACCTTGAAGAACTTTGAGGTATTGTCTGATTCGCTGAAGCGAATGGAAATAAACAAGACTTTAGCTAAAACGCAGCAGACTTTATCAAGTTTGAATGAGACACTATCAAAATTGAAAAAGGGAGACAATACGGTAAGTAAGTTACTCACAGAAGATTCCTTGTACGTTAACCTAAATAAGCTGCTCGTGAGAATGGACAGCCTAGTGGCTCACCTCAATAATTACCCCAAGCATTTTACGTCACCATTAGGTAAGAGCCATAAAAAAATCCTTCGCGACCGTAGGAGAGAAGAAGAAAAGAAAAAGGCCGCCCAACCCAAGAAGTAACGAGGGCATTCACATGGATTTGGAATTTAACCGCAACGAAGACCTCTTCAAGCAACTTTGTTTTCAGCTCGAATCAAAGGAAAAGAAAACACGTCTTGGTGGCGGTGAGAAGAAAATAGAAGAGCAGCACCAAAAGGGTAAGCTTACAGCACGTGAGCGCGTGACCTATCTTATCGACAAAGATTCTGAGTTTACAGAGATAGGGCTTTTTGCTGGTGATGGAATGTACAAAGAGCAAGGCGGTTGTCCTGGTGGCGGAGTTGTGACCGGTTTGGGTAAAATCAAAAACCGAGTCTGCGTGATCGTGGCCAACGATGCCACGGTGAAGGCGGGCGCCTGGTTTCCTATCACAGCCAAAAAGAATTTGCGGGCCCAGGAGATAGCGATGGAGAATCGTCTCCCAATCATCTACCTGGTTGATAGTGCGGGGGTTTTTCTACCTATGCAAGACGAAATTTTCCCTGACAAGGAGCATTTCGGACGGCAGTTTAGAAACAACGCTAAGATGTCATCCATGGGTATTGTTCAGATTGCCGCTATCATGGGCAGCTGTGTGGCGGGTGGTGCCTATTTGCCCATCATGAGTGATGAAGCAATGATTGTAGACAAGACAGGGTCTATCTTCTTAGCTGGTTCTTATTTGGTGAAGGCCGCTATTGGCGAAGATATTGACAACGAGACGCTGGGTGGAGCTACAACGCATTGCGAGATATCGGGTGTGACGGATAATAAATTTCCGAATGACCAAGCCTGTCTCGATTACATCCGAAGCATCATTGACAAAATCGGCAGAGCAGAAGTGGCCGGCTTTGATTGGGTAGTACAACAGCCACCAAAAGAAAAACCAGCAGATATCTACGGAATTTTTCCATCCGACCGCTCCAAGCCGTATGATACCTACAAGGTCATTCGCTGCCTGCTGGACAACTCCGAATTTGAGGAGTACAAAGCGCTCTATGGCAAGACAATCGTTTGTGGCTATGGCCGAATAGAAGGTTGGGCGGTAGGCATTGTTGCCAATCAGCGCAAAGTGGTAAAGACGAAGAAAGGTGAGATGCAGATGGGTGGCGTTATCTATTCCGACTCGGCCGATAAAGCAGCCCGGTTTATCATGAATTGCAATCAGCGAAAAGTGCCATTGCTCTTCTTGCAAGATGTAAGTGGCTTCATGGTGGGCAGCAAATCTGAACATGGCGGCATCATAAAAGATGGCGCCAAGATGGTCAATGCCATGGCCAACTCAACGGTGCCAAAGTTTACGGTGATTACCGGAAATTCATATGGGGCCGGCAACTACGCTATGTGCGGCAAAGCATACGATCCGCGATTGATCGTGGCATGGCCTACGGCTCAAATTGCTGTGATGAGCGGAGCATCTGCAGCCAAAACACTTTTACAAATACGCGTGAGTACGTTAAAGGCGCAAGGAAAAGCAATCGAGAAAAACGAAGAAGACCAGTTGCTTAAAGAGATAACCGATCGCTACAACGAGCAGCTTAGTCCCTACTACGCTGCCGCGCGATTGTGGGTTGATGCTATCATTGATCCGCTCGATACACGCAGGTATATTGCTGCAGGAATCGAAGCCGCCAATCATGCAGTTGTCGAGAAATTTAATGTAGGTGTGATTCAAACCTAAAGATACAGTCGGGAGTTTTTGAATTTGAAATGGAGGACAAGGAGATAAAAGCATTGATTTCCCTGCTGGATGATGACGATAAGCAGGTGGTGGCCCACGTGGAAGAAAAAATAATTTCTCTTGGTAAGGAGGTAATTCCGTTTTTAGAAGAAGAATGGGAGACGAGTTTTAACCCCGCCCTTCAGTCGCGCATCGAGGAAATAATTCATACCCTTCAGTATGATCTGCTCAAAGTCCGGTTGGTGGATTGGTATCGGGGTGATGAAAAGGACTTGCTGACGGGCATGTGGTTGGTTGCCACCTATCAATACCCGGATCTTGAATTAGAAAAGTTAAAACAGGAGCTGGAGCAAATCTACTATGAAACCTGGCTGGAGTTTAAGCCGGACCTCTACCCAGTCGATCAGATAAAAGTGGTGAATGGAGTCTTGTTTAATAAATTGAAATTTGGCGCCAACACGAAAAACTTTCACTCCCCAGGCAACTCTATGATCAACGTGGTACTGGAGTCACGCAAGGGCAACCCCATCACGCTTTGCGTGATTTATATGCTGGTGGCCCAGAAGCTGAAGCTGCCTGTGAAAGGAGTAAACTTGCCCAACCTGTTTATCCTCACCTACAAAGACGATCATAACAATCAGTTTTATATCAATGCCTTTAACCGGGGTCTGATTTTTTCACGGCAGGACATCGAAAACTATATCAACGAATTGCACCTCGTACCTCAAAATTCTTTTTTCGAGCCATGCGATAGTGTAGAAATCATTCGAAGAGTACTGCGCAACCTTATTATGTCGTTTGAAAAAATGGGCGAACACGCCAAGGCAGAAGAAGTAAAGCTTTTGTTGATCGAAATATCGGATGGAGGAGATTTGGGCGTGTAGAAGCCATCGTTGACTACCCTAAACAAAACCCTTAGCCTTTTAAAAACTTCCGTAATTTTGACTTTCCATCCACAAACCATGAGTACTGTAGCAGCAGAATTTCGCTTTTCCACAGGGCCTGAGCCTCATCGGGGCCGCACCCGTGAGATCATGATCAAACACCCTAAGGTGAAAGCCTTGATTAGTAAAAACCCGGCCACTCTTTTCATCATCTTTGGTTTGGTGGGAGGTATGGTTGGTGCTTCCTGGCTTGTAAAAGATGCTTCGTGGTGGATTGTGCTTGCTGCTGCTTATTTCGGAGGCGCCTTTGCAAACCATGCGTTGTTCGTCATGATACACGAATGTACCCATCACCTTTTGTTTAGAAATAAATCGTTGAACCTGGCAGCCGCTATTGTAGCCAATCTTCCGCATACCCTGCCCAGCGCTATTTCTTTTGTCCGCTATCACATCAAGCACCACGCCTTTCAGGGTGTGCATGAGTTAGATGGCGACCTGCCTGACTACTGGGAAGCTAAACTGATCAATCACTCTACCTTAGGCAAGGCATTATGGCTTTTGTTTTTTCCCGTGTTCCAGGCCATTCGCACGGTGCGTTTGAAAGAGATAAAACCTGTGGATGGCTGGATTGTGAGCAATTGGATTGTTCAGATTGCTTTTAACGTGGCTATCTGGATGCTGTTTGGTCCGAAAGCATTTGTGTTTTTGTTGCTGAGTTTCTTTTTCTCCGTTGGCTTGCATCCGCTGGGCGCTCGCTGGATACAGGAGCACTACCTGACCCTAGATGAAAAGCAAGAAACATACAGTTATTATGGCCCTCTTAATACCGTTGCCTTTAACGTAGGCTATCACAATGAGCATCATGATTTTCCATCCATTCCTTGGAATAAACTTCCCGACTTGAAGAAGGAGGCCCCCGAGTATTATGATTCGCTTAAGTCGCATAACTCATGGACGAAACTTTTCTTTCGATTCCTGTTCGATAAAAATATTTCACTTTACCTGCGGATACTCCGGCAGGAGCGTGGCAAAGTGGCCCTGGCCGATGAATCGAAACCTGATGCGGAACTTGCCGTTCAATCCAGGTAACAGATATGAATAAAATTGTAATGGTAGTATCTCTGTTGTGGATTCCTGGCGCATCCATAGCACAAAGCGTTGCATCGCAAGAGCAACGCTTGGTTGATTTGTCTAACAAAAAATTTGAATGGCTGATCAACAAGCAATACGATTCGCTTGACAAGCTGCTGGATGAACGAGTGCAATACATTCATTCAAATGGGTGGATTCAAAATCGCAAAGAAATAATCGATGATCTTAAATCAGGAAAGCTTAATTATATGAAGGTGGCCGTCAAAGAATCCTTAGCTCGCGTATATGGCAACACGGGCGTTGTTACAGGTCTTGGAGTGTTTGAGGGGACTACCGAAGGCAATCCCTTTTCATTGAATTTACGCTACACAGAAGTATACGTCAAATCTGGTAAGCATTGGAAGCTGGCCTCGCGCCACTCCAACCGGATGCCATGAAAATTTCGCTTTCGCGGAAGAGAGCAATTTGGGCGGTAGTTATCGTATGTCTTATTGTTGTTTACCACTTCTCACTTCCTGCAACACTTTTTTCTGATTCGTATAGTACGGTTGTGCAAGACCGTGACGGACAGTTGTTATCCGCAGCCATTGCACCGGATGGCCAATGGAGGTTTCCTGAATCCGATAGTGTACCGTTAAAATATTCCACGGCAGTGGTAGCATTGGAAGACAAGCGCTTCTGGCAGCACCCTGGTGTAGACCTGCTGGCACTTGCCAGGGCTATTAGGCAAAATGTTTCGTCTGGACGAGTAGTGAGTGGGGGTAGCACCCTCACGATGCAGGTTGTTCGGTTGTCGAGGAAAAATCCGCCCCGGAATATCTTTCAAAAATTCATTGAAGTAGTACTGGCTACGCGTCTTGAAATTCGCTATACGAAAAAAGAACTGTTGAATCTATACGCATCTCACGCTCCTTTTGGTGGAAACGTGGTGGGTATTGAGGCTGCATGTTGGCGATACTTTGGACG
>JAIENH010000442.1 GCA_019751475.1 Cyclobacteriaceae bacterium | reverse complement strand
TATAAATTAACCATGAAGATTATGGCTCACGAAATTGACATATTGATCACATACGCAGAAAAAGATAACGAGACCAGCAAGAAAAATGAATTGGGCTGGGTCTCTCAGTTCAAGAAGTTTCTTGAGTTGATGATCTATCAGGTAGAAGGACAAAAATCCAACATTGTCATCAAATCAGAGTATGATGACTTCACGGCCTCCACCATGGACAATGTAGCCGTGATGGTGACGATCCTGTCAAAAGAGTTTGCCAGCTCAGGCCGCTGCCTCGACACGGTGGAGTCTTATTATAAAGCCACCAGCGGATCAAAGATCAACCGGGTGTTCAAAGTATTGAAGTCTCCCCTTACGGCACAGGAGCAACCTCCCCGTCTTCGTGATTTATTGGGCTATGATATGTATCAGCTCGACAACGAAACCGGCCTGATGAAAGAATACTCTGACTTCTTTAGTCAGGATGCTGAAAAGCAATACTGGATGAAGATGGTGGATTTGGTTTATGATATTCACGAGACACTCATCGTACTGAAAGGCCAAACAAAAGCAGAGGTAAAGAATCTTTTCAAGCGCAGAACAATTTTCCTGGCAGAAACCGGTCACGATCTATCAATACAACGCAACATCATCAGGCGTGAATTGCAACGGCACGGCTATGTAGTGCTACCCAGCCAAATTTTGCCGACACGTGCAGAAGAATTGGAGCGAGTGGTGCGCAAGGAGTTAGAGGAATGTAATCTCTCCATACACCTTATTGGTGCAGCTTACGGTGAGATACCCGAGGGTGCCGATCGCTCATCTGTTGATATTCAAAATAAATTGGCGGCTGAGCACACTGTGATCAAACGATCACGCAAAGAAGAGTTTTCGCGACTCATTTGGATAGCGCCCAACTTGCGCAATGCCAGCGACAAACAAAAAGCTTTTATAGACACACTGCGCAGAGATATTGAAGCGCAAGAAGGCGCAGAGATTTTGCAAAACCCGCTGGAAGACTTTAAGAATATCATGCGCGAAGAACTTCTCTCCGCTCAAAATAAAACAGTTGATCAACCCAGCCAGGGAAAAACAATCTACCTCGTGCATGACAAGATTGATCATCAGCAGGTATTACCGTTGGTGGATGTGATACAAAAGTCTGGTTTCAATGTAGTGTTCCCGGCCTTTGAAGGCGATTTAATGGAGGTTCGAAAGAAGCATATTGATAACCTGAAGAACTTTGATGGAGCTATTATCTACAAAGGAAAAGTTAACGATCAATGGGTGCGCATGAAAGTGTTGGATTTGTTGAAGGCACCTGGCTTCGGAAGAAGCAAACCTATTCAAGGCAAGGCAATTGTGAGTGAAGCAAGCCTGGATAGTTATAAAAACCAAAACGTCACATTAATTAGTGGCGATTCAAATAAATCCGTTGAGTCAGTCAAAATGTTTTTACAAGAATTTAAATCCTAAAGTCTATGGCACAATTTGTAGACGAACTACCAAGCGCAGCCTCCCAGGTATCTACCGGAAATCCCTTCCCTGGTCTGAGGCCATTCAAGATTGACGAGAGTCACCTGTTCTTTGGTCGTGAAGGCCAGAGCGATGAAGTGCTCTTGAAAATGTCTAAGAGTCGCTTTGTAGGTGTAATCGGTCCGTCCGGTTCTGGTAAATCTTCCTTTATATACTGTGGGGTGTTACCAATTTTATACGGAGGCTTCCTCACAGACTCAAGCCCCAATTGGGAAGTAATTGTAACTCGCCCAGGCTCCAACCCCATTGATAACTTGGCGGAGTCTTTGCTTGGTGCGACAAAAGAATATCAGCAGGCGGACCCCGAAGACAAAAAGATAAAGCGAACGATTGTAGCAACGCTCTTACGAAGCAGTTCGCTTGGAATGGTGGAGGCCATTCAGCAATCGCGTAAGTCTGAGGACATTAATTATTTGATCCTGGTCGACCAGTTTGAAGAATTGTTCAGGTTCAAAGACAGCACCGATCCCAACTCGATTAATGAGACGCTTGGCTTTGTAAACATGTTGATGGAGGCCGTCAATTATGAGGACTCTCCAATCTACGTGGCTATCACCATGCGGTCTGACTTTATTGGCGACTGTGCCCAATTCCCGGAGCTGACCCGCAAGATCAATGATAGTCACTATCTCATCCCGCAAATGACTCGCGACCAAAAGCGCAGGGCCATTGAAGGACCAGTGGCAGTAGGTGGTGCCAAGATAGCTCCTCGTCTTACACAACAATTGCTAAATGATCTTGGAGACAACCCAGATCAATTACCGATTCTTCAACACGCTTTGATGCGTACGTGGAGCTATTGGACGCGCTTCAAAGATTATGAAGACGAACCCTTAGACGTCAAACATTACGAGGCGATTGGCACCATGAAGGAGGCCCTTTCTATGCACGCCAATGAAGCCTACGATGAATTAGATGAAGAACAGCAGCGGATTTGCGAGATCATGTTTAAGGCTATCACCGAAAAACGTGGTGAAAACTTTGGCATTCGCAGGCCTACCCGCTTGAATGAAATTGCCGCCATTGCGGATGTATCGGAGAACGATGTGATCGCAGTGTTAGAGAAATTCCGCGAGCCAGGACGTTCGCTTGTTACCCCTGCACACGGAGTGATACTCGGCTCCAAGTCAATGGTGGATATATCGCACGAAAGTTTGATGCGCATCTGGGTGCGCTTGAAAAACTGGGTAGACGATGAAGCAGATGCCGTGCAAATGTATTTGCGCTTAGCGGAAGCGGCCACCCAGTATCAAGTAGGCAAAGCCGGCCTCTGGAGGCCACCGGATTTACAACTTGCCCTTAACTGGCAGGCCAAGCACCGCCCTACCCTCGTGTGGGGGCAGCGCTACAATCCGGCCTTTGAGCGTACCATGATTTTTTTGGAATATTCCAAAAAAGAATGGGAAACCGAGCAACGGATAAAAGAACTTGAGCAGAAAAGAAGGCTCCAGCGAGCTCGTACTACTGCTACCGTATTTGGCGTGCTGGCTATTGTAGCTTTGATAGCTCTGGTGTATGCCTTTATACAAAATGCCGCGGCTGTTAAAGCGCAGCAAGCTGCAGAAGCTTCAGCAAAAGAAGCTAACGAGCAGCGGACGCTCGCTTTAGCAAACGAGAAGCTCGCTAAAGAATCTGCTGAACAAGCAAAACTAGAAGCAGCGCGCGCGCTAAAAGCAGAGGCTGATGCTCTGGCGGCTAAGAAGGATGCCGAAGAAAAAAGAATCTTAGCAGAAGAAGCGCAAAAGAAAGCTGAGGTAGCAGAAGCAAAAGCGGTAGCCAGTGCAAAATTAGCCGAAGAAAAGAGAAAAGAAGCTGATGAGCAACGAGCCGCGGCTGTTAAGGCACAAACTGCCGCTAACAGAGCCCGGTACCTTGCTCAAGGCAAGGCCATGGCGATTAAATCAAAAGAGCTTAACAGTGATCCAGAGTTGGAAGCACTCGTGGCACAGCAAGCGTATAAGTTTAATGCCGCCTTTGGTGGAAACCCATTTGATGATGATATCTACAACGGTTTGTACAAGGCGTTGGACAATCCAAAATTCAACGATCCGCTTACCCGAAATCTCGAAGGACATGACAAGGGTGCAGCCCGTGCGTTGGTTACCCGTGCCAAGTCAAATGAAATATATTCGGCCGGAAGTGATGGACGCATACTTCGTTGGAGATCGGACAACAACAATAGCTGGAAAGCAGACTCTATCATGGGCGGAAGGTCAGATTATCAAGTGTATGCTCTGGGATTGAGCCTGGACGGGAATTCTCTGGTGGCAGGTGGTGCCGTAACAGGCGATATCACGCAGAACTATATTGAGCTATATGATTTGAGAAACCCCGGAAGTCAACCAAAAAAGATCAAGGGTTTTTCAGGTGTTGAGACGGTGATATACGCTAAAAATGAAAATGGCGCCTTCGTTCGTGATCAGTCCGGCTTGAGCATCAAATTCACTGATTTTAATACGGTGAGGGAGGTGATAAAACCGAAAGAGAAAATCCACACGATCGCGTTAAGTCCAGATGGAAAACGAATGGCTGGGGCAAGTGCCTCAGGAACTTTGTACGTCTGGGACATTGCCAGCAACTATGCGGAGAAGGTAGCCTATAAAAACTCTGCTGACTTAACGGCCGTGGCGTTTGCCCCCGATGGAAGCCGGAGGATCATTATTGGTAATGAAAATGGACAAGTAAAAATCATTACTGAAGATAGCAATCTACCGCCCAGAATCCTCTCCGGACATACCGCCCATATTGAAGAAATTATCTTCAATAATGCGGGCACCTTCCTTGCCACGACCAGTCGTGATAAGACAGTGCGTCTTTGGAACTGGCAAAAATTGTCCGATAACCCCATCGTGCTAAGCGATCACAATGACTGGGTCTGGAGCGCGACCTTCACACCTAACGATGAACAATTAATGATCGGTATCCATAGCAACGCAGAGCGTTCAAAAGAAACCATCCATGTGTGGCCCACTAAGATTAATACGATGGCTGGCTTGCTGTGTGGTTATACAACACGCAATTTGAACAAAGACGAGTGGGAGAACTATGCCGGTGGTCTAGATTACGAAAGGACGTGCGAAAATTACCCTGCCAATAACAAGTAACCGATCAACAGAATGAAGAGGTTGTATTTTTTAATAATTGCAGTGGTAGTGACGGTAACGTCTTCCTTTAGCCAAGCCACCAACTGCACCCAAGTGCTTCGGTTGGCCCGAACTACCTATGAGCAGGGAAGATTACATGAATTGCCTGCGTTAGTAGAAGGCTGCTTGAAGGCAAGTGGTGAAACTGGATTTACTCCAGAGCAGAAACGAGAAACCTATCGATTGCTTACGCTTGCTTACATCTATCTTGAGGAACCGGAGAAAGCAGACGAAAGTATGCTGGAACTCTTACGAACCGATCATTTTTACCAAGTGAATAATTCGGTTGATCCGGCTGAATTCATTGCATTGTTTAACAAGTATAGAACGAGACCCCTCTTCCGAATTGGAGTTAAAATTGGAGCAAATTTAACTCAACCAACTGTTTTGAATTACTACAATGTTGGCAGTGCAGCAGGCGGCCAGGGAAAATATGGCTTAAAGCTTGGGTTTAATTTCATCGCAATTTTTGAAAAGGATTTGTCAACCAAAACTACAGGGCTATTATCAAGGTTGGTTTTTGCTCCTGAGCTAGGCTATATCATTAGGAATTTTAGCTACACAAATTCAAAATTGATTAACGGTGACGCAGGTAATCTGGTAAGCACGCAGAATTTGGACATCGGGCAGAGTTGGTTAGATGTTAATCCGATTCTGCAATACAAATTCAAAAACACGGTAGACCTGCAAACGTATATAGGCCTTGGACCATCTCTTAACTATTTGTTATCCTCTAGTGTTCAGCCCAATACCCTTCTTGGCAATAGCTACACCGTGACCGGCCCTGCCGTTAGCGACTTAAAAGCATACAATCAGTTAATGTATTCTATTATCATAACAGCAGGATTTAAGAAAAAATTGGGAGAACTTTATTTGACAGTGGATGCCCGCTACCAGTACGGTTTTGGTAATGCGGTAAACGGTGGATCGAGAAGTATTCCTGAATTAGTTTATGATTACCAAACCCAGTATAACGACTACCGGATCAATAACTTCTCTATTAATATCGGAGTAATATACCCTTACTTCAAACCTAAAAAACTTATTAAGTGATGCGCGTTATTATCAAAAGGCTGCTGATTGGTTCGCTTGGGTTTCTAATGATCTCATGCCTGAGCGAAAGTGGAAAAGATCCTGGCAAACCCTCTACGTTCGTCCGCTACTACAGCGGGGGCACCTCCGATCAGGCCGTGGATATGCGGGAGACGGCAGACAAAGGATTAGCTATTATAGGCAATACCCTTGATGGCATTAAGTTTTTTAAGA